>NZ_SMTB01000020.1:0-33441 GCF_006864105.1 Acinetobacter sp. RF14B
CGCAGGGTCGCGGCAAGAAACTGTCGGCGGACAGCATTGCAGCTGCCTTGCTGATTGAAAGCTGGTATCGTCATCCGGCCGGAATTCAGCCTTAAGTCCTCATCATGGTGTCCGGTAGGTAGATCCATACCGGGCACAGTGCCCAATTATCTGCAATAAAATCCTGATCATCTTTAAAGGATTAATCACGTATAAAAATAACGAAACGTCAGGTTAATTCTCGGCTCTAGCACTTTGGTAGTTTTGCGGATGCAGTGCTTCCAGTAACGCTGGGTCATCCCGCGCATCACGATTAATTGACCACTTTGCAATAACAGATCGACTTTGGCATCACGGGTTTTATGCTTGAAACTCATTTTTCGGGTGGCACCCAAACTCAAAGAAGCAATCACATTTTCCTGCTGATGGGTGCTGTATAAAGCAGCTTCATCATCACTATGCCAGCCCAGCCCCTGAGAACCATCTGCATAGAGATTCGCCAGACAGGAATTAAAGGCATGACCGGCCAACTCCTCAATGTTTTGTTTTAGCTCCAACAACTGGGGCACCCATGCATGTGCCTGTCTGGAAGTACCAGAATAATGATATTGATAATGTTGATCACCATACCAGGCCACTTTCCGCCCGGTGATATAATGCTGGCCAAATATAGTAACCTCATCCGCCTGCCAGGCCAGATGCGCTAAAAATTCCTGCAGATACTGCTGGCTCTGGTGATCATCCAGAATCTGGCCATAGTCCTCCACCACACCATCAAAAGGCAATACATTTGCTTGGGGCGCTGCAGAAAATAAATCCTTTGTCATTTCGATGCACCTCTATCATTGCTTAAAATCTTGATACTGCAATGAAAAATTTACAATCCAATGTCACAAATCACTACAACATGGCCCCTTGTGAGCCTGCAAAATCCTGCCTAGACTAAACCCACTTCCACAATAAAAATAATTGCTTATGAATTTGTGGCAACTATTTCTCAAATTGCGGCCTTTTGTCCGGCCTTATCGTGTGCTGGTGATTGCCACCCTGATCCTGACCCTGATTGGTTCCTTTACGGCACAGGTCAATGCAATTACCTTGCAATATGCAGTCGATAGTATCAACCGCCTTCTGGAAACCGGCCAGGGGCTGGATGAAGGCTGGCACATTCTTATCACTATTTCCATCATTTTGCTTGGCAAGGAGATCATCAATGCCTTTGTTCAGTTCGGCCAGAAATTTTATGGAGAAAAGTTAAGGATTTTTGTCTCACAGGACTTGGCTCAGGGCATTATTGAAAAATTTCTCACCTATCGTCTGGCTTTTTTTAATCAGGACAATAATCAGGCCGGAAAATTACAGACCCGGATTGATCGCGGGATCGGCTCCCTGACCCGTTTGGTGCAGATTTTTTTTATTGATATTTTGCCTTTATTTACCAGTGCAATTGTGGCTTTGGGACTGATGTACTATGCCAATTTTTATGTCGGGCTGGTGGCGACTGCCATCGTACCGGTGTATTTCTGGCTGACTTATCAACAGGCACAAAAGCTCGGTGGTTGGCGCCGCAACCTGCGGGATGGCCGGGAGAAAAAAAGCCAGGGGATTCTGAGCATTATCAATTCAATTACGGTCATTAAATCCTTTAACCGCGAAGCGATTGAATCAGATAAGCAGTTAAAATTGCAACGTGAACTGACTGATAATCAAATGAAAACCCGTCAGACCAGCTTTCTGTTTGATGGCTTAAAGACCTTTATCGAACAGATTGGCATTGTGCTGATTATTATTCTGACCTCCTATTTTGTTCTGGATGGGCAGATGAGTATTGGCATGATCATGTTTCATGTGCTGCTCTTTAATAATGTCTCGGCCCCCATTCGTTCCCTGCACCGGATTTATGATGAGGTCAACGATGCCATGATTTATTCAGAAAGTTTTTTTAATATTCTGGAGGCCGATCATGAAATTGAACAGAGTGGCCAGCAAAAACCGCCTATTCAAGGTCATTTTAAACTGCGCGGTGTAAATTTTTATTATCCGAATGGGCACCATGCCCTCAAAGAAATTGAAATGGAAATCCGGCCCAATACCATTACCGCCCTGGTCGGTTTGTCGGGCGCAGGAAAATCGACCTTGATCAGCCTGCTGGACAAGTTTTATGCACCGCAGCAAGGCCAGATCCTACTCGATGGAATTGATTTAAAAGACTATGACACCCAGTATCTGCGTGATCATATTGGGCTGGTTCTGCAAAAAAACCATATTTTTCAAGGCACGATTTTTGACAATATCCGGTATGGAAAAACCGATGCTCGACTGGAAGAGGTCATTCAGGCGGCCCAGAAAGCTTCCATTCATGAGCAGATCCTACAATTACCACAAGCCTATGAATCGGATGCTTTGCAGCTTTCTGGCGGACAGCAGCAGCGTATTGCACTGGCACGTATGTTCCTGAAAAACCCACCCATTATTTTTCTGGATGAACCCACGGCAAGTCTGGATGCAATTGCAACCGAACAGATCAAACACAGTCTGGACCAGATTAAACAGGGCCGGACGGTGATTATCATTTCACATAGCCTGTCGCAAATTATCGATGCGGATTATACCTATGTCATGAAAGAGGGGACGATTGCAGAACATGGCGAACATGATCAGCTTTACCATCAAAATGGGGTCTATAAAGAGATTTTTGATGCGATGGCAAAAAGCCTGAATATTGAAAAAATTGCCAGAACCTTTGAAGAAGAGACGCATAGTTAAGCTGGGGAGCAGCCAGTCTTTAACCCACTTGCTTCAAGCCTTACCAATGCGCGGAGTGATCCCTTGGCGCACTCCTGCCTTGCATTCTTCAATCAGTTAGAAAAATAGAGTTTTATAGCGAACTTAAGCAGCTGGTCTCTATTTTCTATCCAGTCAGGCAGCGGTTAAAACCGCATAATCCGCTCCCCGGATATAGAGTGATATTGATAATCCAGCCCATAAAAGTGATAACCAACTTCAGCTTGGCTGAAAAATAAATTTCAGGGTGATCGCTTGTATTTTTATCCCCCTATAAAATACCCCCTACAAATATAGTCTTATTTTTAAACCTGATATGTCCGACCATCTTCAATAAAGCTCATATTTATTGAAACAGGGTCTGATTTTTTATTCTGTATAGATCTAAAACATTCCCCATATGCTCACAACAGCTTCCGCCTATTCTGAAATAGCCTTATTATTAAGGCCATCTATCTTTTTGTTTTTTTTAGGCTAACCCTGTCCAGTGTTAATCTGACATCTAGGTTTGAAATCTTTAAAATTTAAAAACTCTGAAACATTAAGAAGCTGTTCTTTTTTTGATCTAGGTAACGGAATAGGCTTAACGCACACGTTGCTCAACTTCTTCGACACTGGCATGGCGTACGTCAAAGCCTTTGACCATATAAATGACCTGCTCTGAAATATTGCGCGCATGATCACCAATTCGTTCCAGTGAGCGTAATACCCATAAAACATTAATTACCCGACTAATATGTCGCGGATCTTCAATCATATAGGTCATCAGGGTACGCGTTGCGGACTGATATTCACGGTCAATATCCCCATCCGCCAGCATTACCCGCAGGGCCTGATCGACATCCAGCCGTGCAAACGCATCTAATGCATCATGAATCATGACACGCACCTGATTACCAATATGACGGGTTTCCATATAACCACGTGGTGAGCCGCCTTCTTCACATAAACTTTGGGCAATACGGGCAATTTTTGCAGCCTCATCTCCAATACGCTCAAGGTCGGTATTGGCCTTGGACATGGCAATCACCATACGCAGGTCAATTGCCGCAGGATGACGGCGTGCCAGAATCAGGGTCAGCGCTTCATCAATTTCACTTTCCAGGCGATTGACCACATTGTCCTGAAACTGTACATCAATAGCCATCGCGGCATCTGTATCCAGCAAAGCATGAATCGCATTGGCCACTTGTTGCTCTACCATTCCGCCCATGGTCATGAATTTGGTATTCACATCCTGCAAATCCTCATTAAATTGCGAAGAAATGTGATGACTTAAAACAGGATTATTTGGACTCAAGGATATTTACTCCTGAACAGCACACAGCAGTGATCGTTAATGGATCAATATTAAAGCATATCTTTGATGAAAGTTTGATGACAAGTCAAAAAGCCATGTATTTATGCCATATCAACAGAGCCTAAGGATACTCCACCAGCCAGGCATTGATTTCTGCCAGCTGTTTTTCTGTCAGTTGCCCGACCGATGCCTGTAATTGCAGGACATGCAGCACATAGTCATATTTAGCATTCAGATAATCGGTTTTGGCCGAGAAAGCATTACGCTGGGCCAGTAAAATATCGACCATGGCTTTTAAGCCTTCCTCATATTGGGCACGGGATGCGCGTGAGACCATTTCCGAGGACTCCATCGCAGCCTGACGGGCCTTGAGTTTGGCCTGATCGGTTTCTACCTGTAAATAAGACTGCTTCACCTCGGTATGGGCCTTACGCATGGCAGCCTCCAGCTGGGAGGCACTTTTCTGTACATTAACACTGGCCTGGCGGATGCTTTTCTGGGTACGGCCACCGCTAAACAGATTCCAGTTTACTTCTAGGCCGATCTGGTCAAAATCGCCATTGCTCGACAGCACAGTTTCAGGGGTTTGTTTTAAATAGCCATAAGTTCCCACCGCCTCAACTTGCGGATAAAGGGCTGCCTGTTCTACCCGCTTGGCATCTTCAGAATAACGTTTTTGCAGACGCGCTTGCAGAATTCCCAGGTTCTGGTGCTGAGCCAGATCAATCCAGGCATCAATGCTCTCCGGAATGGGCTTCTGGAACTGGAAATCTTCCCGCAACACAGCCAGATTCTCGCGATAAGGCCCAATCAGTTGAGCCAGCTGTTCCTGAGCCAGCACCAGCTGTACCTGGGTTGAAATCCGGTTGGCCTGAGCACTCTGATATTGGGCATTGGCTTCACTGACATCACTGCGGGCTACCAGCCCCTCTTTGAGCTTGGCCGTCATGATGCCCAACTGTTCTAACAGAGCCTGTTCTTCCTGCAAATAGGCCATGGTCAGGGATTGTTGGCGCAGGACATTAAAATAGCCTTCAGCGACCTGTAAAATATGCTGCTGTTTTTGCAGGCGTAAATTGACTTCACTCAGCTCTACCGAGGTTTTGACCTGCTTATAACCCTGCCAGGCATCCCAGCGAAATAAAGGCTGCCGTGCAGTAACTGCAATCTGGCGGCTGGTGGTACTAGCCCCCTGTAACTCGCCAAAATCGGCAGGAAGCCCCTCAATCTGCGAGTGATTAACAGACTGGTTTTTACGGCTGAGATTACCTGAAAGCGTGACAGTCGGCAGTAAATTCCCGCTGGCAATTCCAAGATTCAGCTGATCGGCCTGATACTGCAAGACATTGGCCTGCCAGTTGGGATCATTGTGCTGAGCGCGCTGATAGGCATCGAGTAAATCCAGTGCCCACAGCTCGAAACTTGCACAGCATAAACAGGCACTCACAATGAGTTTTAATTTCATTTTATTCGTCTTTACCCCTAACCGCCCTTAAAATTATCCAATTCCAGGCCTTTCTGCTCCCCAGAATACTAAAGATTTCTTTTGAATGATTACGTATAACTTTTATTAAGTTTTTAATATAGAACGACGATTTTATTCAAGATTCCTTCAACTTTCAGAATCCTTCACATCCGCTTAACAAAGCCGTTCACAATACTAAACATAGTATTTTAATTTGATCTATACAATAGAATTCCCGCTAAAGCAGTCATTTCTGATTTTCACCGCAAAGAGTACGTAAACATAGTGTTAACGCGATTCCAGTCAATATTCAAATATGGTTTAGTTTTGAGCAGTTTGCTGTTCGTAGGAGCATGTCAGCAGCCTTCAGAACCGCAGCTTGAAATTGAACAGGGGGAGCTTAAAGCCACGCTGAGTCCGGAACATGATTTTACGCTCATGTGCCAGAATATTGAAAAAAATATGGCCCAGATTAATGATCAGCGCACCACCTTTGCGCTGGAGCAGATTAATCAGGACCTGAAAGTGTGTCTGCCACTGATGGAACTGGCCGAGCAGAAACACCTGATGCAACATTCAACCGAGATGTATCAGCGCTTTTTAAATGTTGAACGTAGCGAATTCCAGCAACGCGCCTTTGAGCAATATTCTCTGGAAATGGCCCAGCATCCAACCATTCAGCAGAGTCATTTTGAACAGCTGACCTCGCGTGACCAGTACCTGTTAAAACATAAAGGGCAAGCCTATGTAGAATTGCTGGATCTTGGAGATGGTCAGCTGCATTATCGCCGCAGTCCGGAATATCTGGCGCGTATTTTTGCCCCTTATTTACCGGCGCCTGAAAAAACCTTTATTGAGGATCTGGCAGAACAGAATGCCGAACCGGTCCTGATCAACAACCGGCTCCAGATTGACGCAGCAGATATTGCCGCACGTGGCCTGTTCTGGGAAGACTATCTTCAGACCTACCCGCAGAGCAGCTATACACAGGACGCGAAATACCTCCTCAAACAATATACCTACTTCTTGTTCCGCGGCACTGAAGCCTCTCCAGTGTCTGCAGATTATCGGGACCGTTATAGCGTGGATACCAGTCATCTGGAAACCATTATCGGCTTGTCACGCGGTCAGAAATCGACGCTGTCTACGCAGGCACGATTATTTCTGGAGTTTTTAGACATGAGTGCTGAACAGCGTCAGCAGGCGCTGCCGGAAAACTATCGTAACCGTTCCGAGGCCGAACAGATTTTATATTATGCCCAGATCAGCCCGCCCTCGCAGAATTATGAAAAAAACTGCTTTCGAGATGCCATTTGTCTTTAGGGTCGGTTGCACAAAAATAGCTTCTGTTGTTCAAACTTGCAGCCATTGATTTAAAGCTACTTTTTAGACGCCAACTGCGCTAAGATTAAGCTTCGCTTGACGGAGCGCGAGTAGTCCCTCGCTGAGATCATGTAATGCCAATCCTTGACTGGCAGTGAACATGAGTACCGTTGAACCTGATCAGGTTAAAATCTGCGTAGGAATCAAGCCATCTAAAAACCCCAGCCTTTTTTGTCCTGCACAGGATAATACCGCCCACGTTTTTGGTCGTGCTTGATTCGTTGATGTCATTCATAAGGATCATGACAATGAACCAGTTAACGAATCTTTCTTCTGAAACTCCCCTAAGCCAGCATGAACAGGAAGCTCGCGACCTGACCCGTATTCTGCCAGCATCACGTAAAGTCTATTTACAAGGTTCACGTCCCGATATTCAAGTTCCCATGCGGGAAATCTCTTTAAGTGAAACCCCAACCCGTACTGGCAATGAAAGCAATCCCCCTTTGATGGTGTATGACACCTCGGGTGTGTATACAGATCCCAATGTAGCGATTGATCTGAATAAAGGCTTGCCAAATGTACGTGAGCCATGGATCAAGCAGCGTAATGATACAGAAGTGCTGGATCAACTCAGTTCTGAATTTGGCCGCCAGCGTTTGCGTGACATCCGCACGGCCGAAATCCGCTTTGCCCATATTCAAAAACCGCGCCGTGCCAAAGCTGGCCAGAACGTGACCCAGATGCATTATGCCAAACAGGGCATCATTACGCCGGAAATGGAATATATCGCGATTCGGGAAAATCTGCGTCAGCTTGAAGGCGTGGATATGCGCCAGCATCCGGGACAAAACTTTGGAGCAAAAAATCTCACTGAAATTACTCCGGAGTTTGTCCGTCAAGAAGTGGCGGAAGGCCGTGCAATCATTCCGGCCAATATTAATCATCCGGAACTCGAGCCGATGATTATCGGACGTAATTTTTTGGTGAAAATCAATGCCAATATCGGTAACTCTGCACTCGGTTCGAGTATTGAAGAAGAAGTCTCGAAAATGACCTGGGCGACACGCTGGGGGGCAGATACGATTATGGATCTGTCCACCGGACAGAATATTCATGAAACCCGTGAATGGATTATCCGTAACTCTCCGGTGCCGATCGGAACCGTACCAATCTATCAGGCACTGGAAAAAGTCAACGGCGTGGCTGAAGACCTAACCTGGGAGATCTTTAAAGATACCCTGATTGAACAGGCCGAACAGGGTGTGGACTATTTCACCATTCATGCCGGCGTGCTTTTGAGATATGTACCGCTGACGGCAAATCGCTTAACCGGTATTGTGTCACGTGGCGGTTCGATCATGGCGCAGTGGTGTCTGGCCCATCATCAGGAAAACTTCCTCTATACCCATTTCGATGAGATCTGTGAAATCATGAAGGCCTATGATGTCTCCTTTAGTCTGGGAGATGGCCTGCGCCCTGGTTGTATTCAAGATGCCAATGACGAAGCTCAATTTGCCGAGCTGAGAACCTTGGGAGAGCTGACTCACCGTGCCTGGAAACATGATGTACAGGTCATGATTGAAGGCCCGGGCCATGTTCCTATGCATATGATCAAGGAGAATATGGACCTGCAGCTCGAAGTCTGTAAAGAAGCGCCTTTTTATACCTTAGGGCCTTTAACCACCGATATTGCGCCAGGCTATGACCATATTACCTCAGCAATTGGCGCGGCCATGATTGGCTGGTACGGTACGGCCATGCTGTGCTATGTGACCCCCAAAGAGCATTTGGGCCTGCCGAACAAGAAAGATGTCAAAGATGGCATTATTACCTACAAGATTGCAGCGCATGCAGCCGATCTGGCCAAAGGTCATCCAGGTGCTCAAGCCCGCGATAATGCCTTGTCCAAGGCACGTTTTGAATTCCGTTGGGAAGATCAGTTTAACCTGAGTCTGGATCCAGATACCGCGCGCAGTATGCATGATGAAACCATGCCCAAACAGGCGCATAAATCAGCGCATTTCTGTTCAATGTGTGGTCCAAAGTTCTGTTCAATGAAAATCACCCAGAATGTTCGTGACTATGCCAGTCAGCAAGCAGCTGGCCAAGCAGAGATTGAGTCTGGACTGACCCAGATGAAAAATGAGTTTCATAGCACTGGTCAAAAACTATACCACAAGCTATAAACTTCAAAAAAAACAGTTGTCTTCATAAAAATCTCAGATAGGATGAAAACGTAAGTATTTCATCTTTTCTGAGCTTATGAATATTATTAAACAGGCTTCTTACAATAAAAACGATTTTAGTATAGAAGCGCGGGAATTTTTATATCGGGGATTTATTCAGGTTGAAAAAGTCAGCCTGCGCCATCGCCTTTTTCATCAAGCAGCCCAGACACCAGTTTTGCAGCGTGAGTTGATTCATCGCCCAGAAGCCGCTGGCGTCCTGATTTATAACGACCAGCAACAAAAATTCGCTCTGATCGAACAGTTTCGTATTGGTGGGCTGGATGATGCCGATTCACCCTGGCAACTGGAAATCATTGCCGGCGTACTCGATGGTGATGAAGCGCCGGAACAGTGTATTCGCCGTGAAGCACTGGAAGAATCAGGCTGTAGTATTGAGCATTTACAACATATTTTTAGCTTCTATCCTTCTGCCGGGGCCTGTTCTGAGCTGTTTCACTTATATGTAGCTGAAAGTGTACTGCCTGAAAAGGGCGGTATTTTCGGTATGCCGGATGAAGGAGAAAATATCCAGCTGCATATTCTGGACTATACAGATCTTGCCGAATTGCTCAGCAATGGCCGCTTAAAAAATGCCCCAGTCATTATGGCCTTACAATGGCTGCAAATGCATATCCATACTGCCCAGATATATTTAAGGGGGCAGACATGAAAAATCTAGCCCAATTTGAGAGTGAAAGTGCGCAAGACTGGACCCTGATCCAGATTACCGACACCCATTTAATGGACCGGCCAGACCTGAGTTTTGCCCAGATTAATCCGGAGTACAGCTTCCAGCAGGTCATGCAACATATCCAAACCCATTTTCCACAAATGGATGCCTTGATTCATACCGGTGACTTGGCTCAGGTGCCGGTCGCAGACACCTATGCCCGCTATCTTCAGTCGATTCAGGCCCTGAATGTGCCGTATTACCAGATTCCAGGCAATCATGATGATGCCCGCTATTTTCCGTTTTACCGTAATACGGATCAGGCCCATGCCATCCGTCTGGGAACATGGTCCCTGATCCTATTAAACAGTGCCGTGGCAAATCAGGTAGATGGCTGGATTGAGCAGACCCAGCTAGATCAGCTGGATCAACTTCTAACTGAGCATCGGACGCAACATATTGTAATTGCCTGTCATCATCATCCTTTTGCCATGCAATCGCGCTGGATAGACCAACACCGTCTGAAAAATGCAGATAGTCTGAAACAGGTGATTGCCCGCCATCAAAATGTCAAACTGGTACTGTTTGGCCATGTGCATCAGGACTCCTGTCATGCGTGGCAAG
Source organism: Acinetobacter sp. RF14B (assembly GCF_006864105.1). NCBI lineage: Bacteria > Pseudomonadati > Pseudomonadota > Gammaproteobacteria > Moraxellales > Moraxellaceae > Acinetobacter > Acinetobacter sp. RF14B. The sequence goes on from NZ_SMTB01000020.1 coordinate 10,374, forward strand.
GCGTAGCTTTTTTATCGGCGCCCTCCACCAGTGTGCAGTTCAAACCCAGAAGTGAAAATTTTGCGCTAGATCAGGCCGCACCGGGCTATCGGGTAGTACATTTGTACCAGAATGGCGGGTTTGAGACCCATGTGCAGCGGATTGCCTTCAGTGAGCAAAATATTAATACTGAAATTTCAGGTTATTAACTTTCCAATTTAATTTTTTTGCTTTACCTTAATGCAACCGAAGGAAGTGTGATAGTTATAATCCATACATCAAAGACTATTAAAGCGTATAAAAAGTCTATATGATGACGACCCCCATAGAAGGATAATCCTTCTTCAGGGTGGATAAAAAATTGCATATCACCATATTTTTTGCGTACGTATATACGCATATGATGAGGAATGCCCTAAATGGCGAATGACAACCAAAATCAAGTCTTAGACCAACAAACCGATCTTGTAGAAGGGAAAGCTACCAAGCGAGTACGTAAATCTAAGCCGAAAACGACTGAGGGTGGTTCTACTGCTAGCTTATTTGGTATTGAACCTTATCAACCTAAAAAAAATGAAGAATATATGTCTGAAGGCCAGCTTGGACACTTCCGTCAAATTTTGATGGCATGGAAAGCTGAGCTGATGTCAGAAGTTGACCGTACTTTAAATACCATGCAGGATGAAAATACGGCCCTTCCTGATGTGAATGACCGCGCAACGCAAGAAGAAGAGTTTGCAATCGAGCTGCGTACCCGTGACCGCGAGCGTAAGCTGATCCGCAAAATCGAACAGTCGATTGAAGCGATCCAGAACGATGACTACGGTTTCTGCGAAACTTGCGGTATCGAAATCGGTTTACGCCGTCTGGAAGCCCGTCCAACTGCAACTTTATGTATTGACTGCAAAACTCTGGCAGAAATCAAAGAGAAGCAAAACAACGGTTAATGATGTTCTCCAATAATCCTCCCCTAACCCCTCCCTTAATCAGGGAGGGGGATAACAGGATGGCTTATGTGGGCCGGTTCGCGCCATCGCCAACCGGCCCTTTGCATTTTGGCTCCCTTATTACAGCGGTGGCCAGCTATTGTGATGCCAAAGCCCATCAGGGCCGCTGGCTGGTGCGGATTGAAGATACCGACATTCCGCGTATTTATCCGGGCAGTGAAGCGCATATCCTGCGCGCGCTGGACGCTTTTGAATTTGAGCCAGATAGCGCCATCATTTTTCAGAAAGATCGCCTCGAGCTTTATGAAAAAGTCATTCAGCAGCTCCGTCAGCAAGGACAGGTTTATGCCTGCCAATGCACCCGTAAAATGCTCGGCTCCAACCATATCTATCAGGATACCTGTCGTCATTTAAACCTGGCCTTTGAGCATCAGGCAATCCGCCTCAAGGTTGAAGATGTCACCATCTGCTTTGACGACCGTCTACAAGGCCGGCACTGTTCAGAACTAAAAAAGGACCTCGGGGATTTTGTCCTGAAACGCCGTGATGGGATTATCAACTATCAACTGGCTGTGGTGGTGGACGATTATCTGCAAGGCATGACCCATGTGGTGCGTGGTGCTGATCTGTTAGACAACACCGAACGCCAGATTTATCTGGGGCAGTTACTGGGCTATCCGCGCTTGAGCTATCTGCATCTGCCTTTAGCCATGAATGATCAGGGGCAGAAACTGTCCAAGCAAAATCTGGCACAAGCACTGAATCTCCAGCAGGCTCCCCTGCTCTTGAAACAGGCACTTCAGGCCTTGGGTCAGCTGCCGGTTGACATGGACCGCCCTGCACATATGCTGGAGCAGGCCGTGGCCCAGTGGGATATTGCACGAATTCCTCATACAACACAGCTACAAGGTCACTATGTATAAAAATCAGGTTTGACTTAAGCTAACAACAAGAACAAAGCTCAAAGAGGAAGATCAGGATGTTTTTTATTTTTGGGATAGGACCGAAAACCAAGGTAATTGAGAAAAGCCAGTTTCTCTGCCCGGTCTGCCGCACGCGCTCAGCCTATGAATTAAAGCAGCAGCGCAATTATTTTTCTCTGTTTTTTATTCCCCTAATTCCGCTATCCAAGGCGAAAAGTGCTTTTGTACGCTGTTTGAATTGCGGTACGGTCATGCCGAGCACAGTACTTGACCATGCCCAGCCTGATCCACAGCGTCAGTCCAGTCTAGAAGCTTGATTCTTCGCGGCTTGGATTGACTTGCTGGGTAGTAGCGTCAATTTTCAAAATCAAGCTGATCATCACTGCACAGATAATCAAAGATGAACCGCCATAACTGATAAATGGCAGGGTCAAACCTTTGGTCGGTAACAGCCCCATATTCATCCCGGCATTGACCAGAATTTGCAGCAGGAAAATAATACTGATGCCATAGGCGAGATAACCGGCACGCAAATACTGATGCTGCAAGGCACGATGCCCGATCCGGATGCAACAGACCAGCATGGTAAAGGATAAAAGCAGAATGGTGGCAATGCCCAGAAAACCAAATTCCTCACCCAGAATTGCCAGCATAAAGTCGGTATGTGCTTCAGGCAGATACGACATTTTCTGGATACTATGACCCAGGCCGACGCCTGACCATTCGCCGCGACCAAATGCCATCAGGGCATTCGACAGCTGATAACCTGTGCCGAGCGGATCTTCCCAAGGGTTGGAGAAAGACAGCAAACGCTGTAAACGATACGGCTCCCATGCAATTGCAACGGCAAATACCCCCAACAAGGTCATCAATGCCACCCCAAACTGAATCCAGGGCGCACCCGCCAGAAAGAAGACACCCAGCATAGTCAGGGTAATCACCACCGTTGCCCCAAGATCGGGTTCCAGAATAATTAGACCAACTGTGGCCCCCATGATGGCACTCAAGCGAATCAGCCCTTTAATATTATTTCGGACTTCTTCTGCACGACGTACCACATAGTCGGCTGTAAAAATGGCCATCATGACCTTGGCAACTTCAGAGGCCTGCAAGGTAAAGCCGGCCAGCCTGATCCAGCGTTTGGAACCATTGACTTCAGTCCCGATAAAAAGTACCGCGACCAGCAGCACAATGGTGACTATCCACAAGAAGAAGGTATTGTTAAACCACATCTTTAGCGGGACTTTATAAGCCAGATATGCAGCCACAAGCGCAGCAACAATCGAAATCCCGTGCCGGATTACATAATGAAAGGCATTTTCATGAATACGCTCAGCATACGGCATCGAGGCGGAAGCCACCATGATCGAGCCAATACACAGCAAGGCCAGCACCGAGAAAATCAGCACATTCCGTGCATTGACATCTACCGGCAGTTTTGGCACCCACTGATCATATAAGCGGTTTAATTTATTGATCGTAGTCTGAGCAAACTCAGCCATAGCACCAATCCTTATTATTCTTAATTGAGTTCATTCACATAGGTTACAAATTTGCGACCACGCTCCGGATAGCCCGAGAACATGTCAAAGCTTGCACATGCAGGAGACAATAACACGACATCATGAGCCTGAGTGTGCTTTTGACAGATTTCAACCGCCTGCTGCAAATTATCAGCATGTAGCAGCTCAGTGGTGCCGGCAATCGCCTCTTCAATCAGAGGACGATCTTCCCCAATTAGCACCGCAACCTTGGCATATTGGGATAAAGAATCTCGCAGGGCTTTAAAGTCCTGTCCTTTGCCTTGCCCCCCTAAAATGATGGCTACTTTACCGCCCTGAACTTCAATCGCCGCCCCCAGTCCGTCTAGGGCAGCCTGCGTGGCGCCAATATTGGTGCCTTTAGAGTCATTATAATAACGTACCCCATGCACTTCTTTGACGAACTCACAGCGATGCTCTAAGCCTTTAAAGGTTTTAAGCGTTTCAAGCATGCTATCCAGCGGCAGACCGATCGCCTCTCCCAAAACCAGACACGCCAAGGCATTGGCAATGTTATGTGTTCCCTGCAGATACATCTGGGAACTTTTCAGCAAACGTTCACGGCCACGCGCCAGCCAGATGGTGCCATCTGTTTCTTTGAGAATACCGTACTGATTCATATCGGGTGCATTCAGGCCAAAACTTTGCATGGGGGTGGTATCCGGAACCAGCGGACGCGTCAGAGCATCATCGCGGTTAAACACCACTTTTTTTGCCCCTTGAAAAATACGGTGCTTGGCGGCGTGATAGCCCATCATGTCACCATGACGGTCCAGATGATCTTCACTCATATTTAAAACCACCGCCACTTCAGCATTTAAATTGGAGGTGGTTTCAAGCTGGAAGCTGGACAATTCAAGGATATACAGCTCAGGATCATCTTGGATCAGGTCCAATGCCGGACGGCCAAGATTGCCTCCTACGGCCACCTTTTTACCAGCATCGACTGCCATGAGTCCAATCAGCGTGGTAACGGTACTTTTTGCATTGGAGCCGGTAATTGCTACTATAGGCTTGTGAGTTGCACGGCGTAAAATCTGGATTTCACTCACCACCGGAATGCCTTGTGCAATTGCAGCCTGGATTTCCGCAAGCTTTGGATCAAGTCCCGGACTGATAATGATTTCTTCAGCCGACAGTAAAAGTTCCTGGTCAAAATGACCAAAGCTGGTCTGTACCTCAGCCGGAATCTGGTCATGCCCAGGCGGAGTCGTTCTCGAATCTGTTACTGCAACGCGGTAGCCTTGGCCATGTAAGAAGTTGACGGCTGCAACACCTGAAATTCCGAGTCCTGCAACGACTTTAAGTCCACCACGTTGTATTAACATTTTTGCCCCATTTTCTGGTCTATTTTAAAACTGACGAAATGGTAGCACTTTGCTGTTTTGAATGCTTTTTCTGTTTTGACTTTCTACGGTATTTTTTGTGTCAGTGCGTAAAAAAACCGTCATGCGCATGACGGTTTTTTGAAATCTACTACAATAGCGGCTTTATTTCCATTTGACCGCCTGGGCATCAGGCTTGTTGTGCTTAGTTTGTTCAGATACTGGGCAGGCACAGTTGCCACAACCACTGGCCATTGCTGGTTGCAGCCACTTGGCCAGACGTTCCCAGCCTTTGGCTGCACAGGCATCCGACAGTTTCTGAAAGAACGAGCGCGACGTATTCGGAAATACTTTCTTAAACACCACCAGCGTGCTCCAGAGCACCAGTACCGCTACAATTAAAATCTCAATCATTTCAGTCTCCCCTTCACATCATAAGCTCAAGCATTTCGAGCATGTGCCCGATCCGGTTTAGCCAAAATAATGTGAAGCGATTTGGTAGGTCAGGAATGACATGAAATATGCCAGACCAAACAGGTAAATAGTCATGATACTGACCGTTTTCCAGGAACCGGTTTCACGTTTAACCGTCGCCAGGGTAGCCAGACAGTGTGGTGCATAGATAAACCAGACCAGTAAGGATAAACCGGTTGCCAATGACCAGCCCAAGTCTCCACCGCTACTGATCAGCGAGGCCAGTCCCTCAGACATCGCATCTTCATCCACTGCCGACAAGGCATAAACTGTCCCTAAGGCGGCAACGACAACTTCACGCGCTGCCATGGCCGGAATCAGGGCAATACAGATCTGCCAGTTAAAGCCCAGTGGCGCAAAAATCGGTTGCAGCACATGCCCCAGCATTCCGGCAAAGGAATAATCAATCGCAGGTAGGGTTGCATCTGCTGGGGGTTGCGGGAAAGTACACAGGAACCAGAGCACCACGGACAGCGCAAAGATGATACCGCCCACACGTTTCAAGAAGATTTTGCCGCGGTCTACTAAACCGATCCAGACGTTTTTCAGGTCAGGAAAACGGTAGCTGGGCAGCTCCATCAACAGCATGTGCTGAGATTTATCTTTATAGAAAAATTTCAGTACAAAGGATACCACCAGTGCGCTCACAATCCCCGCCATATACAGGGCAAATAACACCAGCCCTTGCAGGTTCATAAAGCCCCCTACCGTTTGTTCAGGAATAAACGCCGCAATCAGCAGTGCATATACCGGCAAACGAGCCGAACAGGTCATCAATGGTGCAACAAAGATGGTGGTGAGACGGTCACGCGGATCACTAATGGTGCGTGAAGCCATAATCCCCGGGACGGCGCAGGCAAAGCTAGATAGCAAGGGAATAAAAGCACGGCCCGAAAGACCGGCCTTAAACATGAGTTTATCCAGCAGAAAAGCTGCGCGTGGCAGATACCCGGATTCTTCCAGCACCAAAATAAAGAAAAACAGAATCAGAATCTGTGGCAGGAACACGATGACCCCACCGGCACCCGCAATAATCCCATCCACCACCAGGCTATTCAGTAGCGGATGAGCAATATAGGCGCCCAGAAATTCGCCCAGCCAGCCGAAGAATGCTTCAATTCCATCCATGAAAGGTGCAGCCCAGGCAAAAACTGCCTGAAACACCACAAACATCATGATGGCCAGGCTGAGCAGGCCCAATACTGGATGCAGAAAAATCTTGTCCAGAAAGTCGGTGCGCTTATCTTCCTGATCCACATAGTTGACCACATCTTTCAAAATGGTCGCAACCTGTTGATGGCTCGCACCACTTAAACCACTTAGTTCCGTCTGGGGTGTAGAAAACTTGCCCTGCTCCAGCGCATTTTTCAGGTTTTCAATTCCTGAATTACGTACGGCAACCGTTTCAACCACCGGCACTCCCAGACGTTCAGACAACTTCTGGGTATTGATCTGCATCCCACGACGGCGTGCTTCGTCCATCATGTTCAGCACGACCAACATTGGCCGGCCAAGCGCGATCATTTCCAGAACCAGTCCCAGATGCAGTTTCAGGTTAGTTGCATCTACCACACATAAAAAGGCAGCCTGATGCGCTTCTTCAGCAATTTTTCCCTGTACCACGTTGCGGGTAATTTCTTCATCCGGACTGGTGGCATCCAGACTATAGGTACCAGGTAAATCTAAGACACGTACCGCCTGACCTGAAGCTAGCTGAAAATTTCCAACCTTACGCTCAACCGTTACCCCGGCATAGTTGCCGACTTTTTGACGTGATCCAGTTAAGTGATTGAATAATGAAGTTTTACCACAGTTTGGGTTTCCAACAAGCGCAACACGCAAAGTATCACTCATGCTGAAACTCCCTGCTCAATTTCAATTTTAGCTGCTTCCGATTTACGTAAAGCAAAACGTGTAAAGCCGACCTGAATCAGGATCGGGTCTCCTCCGAAAATACCTTTGGTAATCACTTGAACCTGTGTGCCCGGTATAAAGCCTAAAGTCTCCAAGCGGTTTGCAACCACATCATGAGAGGCTTGCTGACTGTCCATCGTTCGATTGACTTTTCGAATGATGGCGGTCTGTTTTGCTTTTAAGTCTGACAAACGCACCGTGAAAATTCCTAAACCCTTTCGCACAGTATACAAACAAATGAGAATAATTAACAAATAAGATTCATTACTTTTCGATTTATTATGCGATGACATCGACACACCAGTAAAATTAAACTACAGTGCAGCATAAGCGTCAGAATTATCAAAGTTTAAACTACGACCCTCGCCATCATGCTGAATAAAACACCCCGTATTCCTGCCCCTGTGCAGATTCCTGATCAATATAGCTTTTTACAAGGTTTCCGGGATTATCTGATTGCGCAGACCGTCAGTCCACATACGCGTAATGCCTATCTGTCCGATCTGCTACAGTGTGCCGACTGTCTCGCCAAACCTTTACCAGAATGGACACATGACGATATTTCCGAGGTTCTGGTGACACTTACCAAACAGCAAAAAAGTCCGCGTTCGATTGCGCGCTGCTTATCTGCCTTGCGTTCTTTTTATAAATTTCTACGTGAACAGAAACTCAGAAACGATAATCCGGTTGCTGGCCATAAAACCCCTAAATTAGGTCGAGCCTTGCCCCAAGATCTATCCGAAGCCGATGTTGAAGCCTTAATTCATGCCCCCGATACCAATACTGCTTTAGGTCTGCGCGATCGGGCCATGTTTGAGGTTTTGTATGCTTGCGGTTTACGGGTCACCGAACTGATTAACCTGCGTCTCGAGCTGATTAACCTGAAACAGGGCTATTTACGTATTGTCGGCAAAGGCAATAAAGAGCGTCTAGTGCCGATGGGACAAGTAGCCTGTGAATGGGTCGAAACCTATCTGCAAGATGCCCGTCCGCAACTCTATAAGACGGCTACCGATTACCTGTTTCTGACCCAGCATGGCGGGATCATGAGCCGGCAAAACTTCTGGTATGCAATTAAGCGCTATGCTTTGCAGGCCGGAATTCAGGCTGAGCTATCGCCGCATACTTTACGGCATGCCTTTGCCACCCATTTACTCAATCATGGTGCAGACTTGCGGGTGGTGCAAATGCTGCTGGGGCATAGCGACTTGTCGACCACCCAGATTTATACCCATGTCGCGCAGATCCGTATGCAGCAATTACATGCCACTCACCATCCACGGGCCTAGACACAGCTGTAAACAGAAAAACCAAGAAGTTTGACGTGTTCTGGTCTTTTTTTGTTATGCTACTGCTCTGTTTTTAGACCAAGAAAAAAAAGGGTTATTTATGACATTTGCCCGTACCAAACTTTTTATCGCATGTGTACTTGCTAGCGGTTTAGGACTCAGTGCATGTTCCAATTCCGACAATGAACAAAAAAAGCAGGACAATCTGACCGCAAGTGCACCAGCGACGGGCGAAGCCTCTACCCTGAGTGAGCGTAATGCACAGCAGCGTCTGCTTTCAACGCTTGAAAAGCATTTTAAAACCGCAGGTATCAGTGCCAAGATCACAGATATTAAAGCCACTGAAGTTCCTAATCTGTCCTGGGTCAGTCTAGAAGGGATGGCGCCAGTATATGTAACAAATGACGGCAAATACCTGATTCAGGGCGATGTCATCCGTCTTGGAAGCAAGCAGCTCTACAATGTCAGTGAAAACCTGCAAGCCGGCGTCAATCAAAAAATCCTGGCCGAACTGAAAACCAAAGATCTGCTGGTCTATCCTGCCAAGACCAAAACCAAGCACGTGATTTATGTATTTACCGATGTCAGCTGCCCGTATTGTCATAAATTCCATGAGCAGATGGATGAAATGAACAGCAAAGGCATTGAGGTGCGTTATATTGCCTGGCCACGTGGAGAGCAGCATATGCCAGCCATGGAAGCCATCTGGTGTAGCAAAGACCGTCATGCTGCTTTTGATCAAGCCATTGCAGGCGGACAGATTCCATCGGCATCCTGTCAGAACCCTGTGAAAGACCAATATCAGATGGGTCTGAATATGGGCGTCAATGGTACACCGGGCGTATACAGTGCTGAAGGGGTTTATCTCGGGGGCTATATGAGTACATCCGAGTTATTAAAGCGGCTTAAATAACTAATTATCATGAGTTATTTTACTTTATTTTATAGATAAAGATATTCTGGAATGACCCTAGAGTCAGGCGTTTTTTTTAGCTATGATCTAGAGTCGTAAAAACTGTTTATATTTGGAGTGTGACGTGAAACCAGTTCGTCTGGCAATCCTCGGTCTTGGTACTGTGGGTGGTGGTGCCCTTAAACTATTAAAAGAAAATGCTGCTGAGATTAAACGTCGCACCGGTCGTGAAATTCAAATTACCCATGTCGGTACGCGTCGCCCACGTACTGACCTGGACTTGCCTGAATCAGTCAAGCAGAGTGCTGATTTGCTGGACATTGTCCGTCAACCTGATGTCGATGTGGTGGTGGAAGTCATGGGCGGTATTCACCCTGCCTATGAAGTCATCATGGAAGCCATGAAACATGGCAAGCATATTGTCACAGCCAACAAAGCCCTCTTGGCTGAACATGGGAATGAACTCTTTAAAGCAGCTGAAGACAATGCCGTACAAATTGCCTATGAAGCTGCGGTTGCTGGTGGCATTCCGATTATCAAAGTGATTCGTGAAGGTCTGGCTGCCAATAAAATTGACTGGTTAGCAGGTATTATTAACGGTACAGGCAACTTCATTTTAAGTGAAATGCGGGAAAAAGGTCGTGCCTTTGCCGACGTACTTAAAGAGGCGCAAGAACTCGGTTATGCTGAAGCTGATCCGACCTTTGACGTAGAAGGGATTGATGCCGCACATAAACTGACAATTCTTGCTTCATGTGCATTTGGTATTCCGCTCCAGTTTGACAAGGTTTTTACTGAAGGAATCAGCAAAATCACGGCGCAAGACGTCAAGTATGCTGAAGACCTGGGCTTTCGTATCAAACACCTCGGGATTGCACGTCGTACAGAAGCCGGGGTTGAGCTGCGTGTGCATCCAACCCTGATTCCAAAAGAAGAACTGCTGGCCAATGTCAATGGCGTGAAGAATGCGGTACTGGTACATGCCAATGCAGTAGGCCCAACGCTCTATTATGGTGCTGGTGCGGGCGCAGGCCCAACTGCATCTGCGGTGATCGCAGACGTTGTTGATATTGTACGGGATATTTCCTATACCGAAGATGGTGCGGGTACCATTCCGCAACTGGCTTTTGAAAATCTGACCGATCTGCCGATTTTAAGCCGTGAAGAAATGACCACTGGCTATTACATCCGGATCAATGCCGAAGACCAGATGGGTGTACTGGCTGATGTCACCACGATTTTAAGTCGTGCTGGAATCAGTATTGATGCCATCTTGCAACAGTCACGCTTAAAAGACCTGATTCCAATCGTGATCCTGACTGATCCAGTCAAGGAAGCAAAAATGGATGACGCCTTAAAACAAATTCAAGCGCTTCCTGCTATTCATGGCGAAATCGTACGAATTCGTTTAGAATCGTTGGATAACTAATCGGGTTGGGAGGAGCCTCTCCTCTCGCCAAGCTCTACACACAATTGGAACATCATCATGTCGAATGCCAATCGTTATACTGGTTTAGTTGACCGCTATCGCGACCGCTTACCAGTGTCTGCAACTACTAAAGCCATTTCTTTGGGTGAAGGTAATACGCCACTGATTAAGCTTGAGAATATTCCACGCATTATTGGCAAAAATGTTGAAATTTATGTGAAGTACGAGGGCTTAAACCCGACTGGTTCATTTAAAGACCGTGGTATGACCATGGCAGTCACAAAAGCTGCTGAAGAAGGTTCAAAAGCCATTATTTGTGCTTCTACAGGGAATACCTCTGCTGCCGCTGCTGCTTATGCAGCCCGTGCTGGCATGAAAGCCTTTGTATTAATCCCGGAAGGCAAAATTGCCATGGGTAAAATGGCGCAAGCCATGATGTATGGTGCGATTACCATGCAAATCCGCGGTAACTTCGATGACGGTATGCGTCTGGTCAAAGAAATTGCCGATAAAGCCCCAGTAACCATCGTTAACTCGATTAACCCCTACCGTTTACAGGGCCAGAAAACCATTGCTTATGAAATTGTCGATGAACTGGGCCGTGCACCTGACTACCACTGCCTGCCAGTCGGTAATGCGGGTAATATTACCGCGCACTGGATGGGTTATACCGAAGCCGTTGCCAACCAGCCTGCAGATCAGTTTGAGCAAGTGATTTATGATGCTGAAACGGATCAGTTCACAGGTCCAAAACCGGCAGGCTTGCCAACTATGGTGGGCTACCAGGCTTCTGGTGCAGCTCCATTCCTGCGTGGTGCACCTGTTGCTGATCCTGAAACGGTTGCAACAGCAATCCGTATCGGTAATCCACAAAGCTGGAACCATGCCAAAGCAGTCGTACGTGATTCTCAGGGCTGGTTCGACGAACTGGAAGATGCAGAAATTCTTGAAGCCCAGCGTTTACTTTCTATGTATGAAGGCGTATTTGTAGAGCCTGCTTCTGCTGCGTCTATTGGTGGTGCAATCCGTGACATCAAGGCAGGTAAAATTGCTGAAGGTTCTGTGATTGTCTGCACAGTGACTGGTAATGGCCTGAAAGACCCAGATACCGCAATCAAGCAGTGTGCTGATGCGGTGATGCTGTCGATTGATGCTACATTAGACCAGGTTCGTGATTCGATTCTGTCTAATATGTAATTGGACAAAATAAATAAAAAAAACCCTGCATAGGCAGGGTTTTTTATTGCTGGACCGTTTAATCTGAGGTTTAACTTATCACAGGTTCGAGCTTCAAAAATAGCCAAGCTTTAGATCCGTTTTGGTAAACTGCTCACCCAAGTCATCAGACGGGTAGCATCATTGGTACGTGCCTGGGAGCTGTTTGCACCCAACAGGACCACCGCAACCGGACGGTTGTTCAAAGTGGTATGCATCACCACACAGCGTCCTGCTTCATTAATGAAGCCGGTTTTGGAAATATTGATATTCCAGCCACCATTACGCACCAGCGCATTGGTATTGTTTGACTTCAAGACGCGATAACCCAGATTGAAATCATAGCTTGGTGTAGTCGAGAACTGACGGATCAGTCCATATTGTGAAGCGGTATTCACCAGAATGCCGAGGTCACGCGCAGAGGCAATATTTCCAGGATGTAAACCAGTGGATTCTAAAAAGCGGGTTGAGTACATGCCCAGTTCTTTGGCCTTGCTGTTCATTGCCGCAACAAATGCACTACGACCACCCGGATAGGTACGTGCCAAGGCTGCCGCAGCCGGATTCTCGGACTTCATCAAGGCAAATAGCAAAGCTTCGGCGCGGTTCATGCTGTCCCCTGCTCTTAAAGACGAGCTGGAGCTTTTACAGCCTGAACAGGAAAAGTCAGCTTGCTGCAAGGTAATTTGTTCAGACATATTCAAACGCGCATCTGAAATCACCACAGCAGTCATCAGCTTGGTAATCGAAGCAATTGGAAGAGCCGTATTGGTGTTTTTACTATAAAGCACCTCCCCGGTTTGAGCATCCATGACCAAGGCCGCACGCGCATTCACGCTAGGCTGGCTAATATTATGATTGGTATCCAGAATCCGAGGACTTTTTACAGCCGGCTGAACACTTCCCCCCTGACGCAAGGTAGTGGTGATGGTCGCTGAGCCTGCCGGGCTAGGCTCTTCTGCAGCCACACTAAAGTCGTCATTCAGCAGCTGGTTTACTTCATCTGAAGACCAGCTGATACTACTGGCTCCGCCCTCTGCCGTACCGGAACGCATAATGATTTCAGCAAAGCTTATCGAACTTATGCTGAGCAACGTAGAAAGTCCCAATACCTGCATCAAAGACTTGTTTATTTTCTTCACTATTTCTTCACTCAACTAACCAGAGGTAAGATTGATTTGCGTATTACCTCTAATATGCCTTACATTTGAACACAATGCAGAACATTTTTTGTTCTGGACACTATGTGATAAGTTTCAGATTTAATCTTGCAAATAGGATTGCTAATTTTGTAGTTTCATTGCAAGCTTATTTTGCTTTATGTAACAAAAAAATGAGTTTTTTAACAGAGGGAGAGAGTAGGTGATCACAGTGTTGGTTGTGGACGATCATGAATTAGTACGTACTGGGATTTGCAGAATGCTGGAAGACCATGCGGATGTCCAGGTCATTGGACAAGCTGAATCAGGTGAAGAAGCAATTACGCTGGTCCGTCAGCATCATCCTAATGTCGTTCTGCTGGATGTGAATATGCCCGGGATTGGTGGGGTCGAAACCACACGTCGTTTGCTGCAAACTGCACCTGACACCAAAGTACTGGCTGTCAGTGGTCTGGCAGAAGAACCTTATCCTTCCCTGTTACTTAAAGCTGGGGCCAAAGGCTACATCACCAAAGGTGCTCCTGTACTGGAAATGGTTCGTGCCATCAACAAGGTAATGCAGGGCGGTAAATATTTCAGTGCTGATATTGCCGAGCAGCTGGCCAGCTCATATCTGTCAGATACCCAGCAATCGCCTTTTGATGCGCTCTCTGAACGGGAAATGCAGGTGGCGATGATGGTGGTCAATTGTATTAGCGCCCAGGAAATTGCCGATAAACTCTTTGTCAGCGTTAAAACTGTCAATACTTACCGTTACCGTATTTTTGAAAAGCTCAACATTGATAGTGATGTCAAACTGACCCACTTAGCCATGCGCTATGGCCTGATCAAGCCCTAGTTTTAAAAATCGGTCCATATGGAACCTTCTCACTATTCACAGCTCAATCAATATCATCTGGGGCTCTGGTATGGTGCTTATCGTCTGATTATCAGTACCGGTCTGCTGCTGATTTTTCTATTGACCTATCCGAACCTGACGACCGACTATCAGTATCCACAGCTCTATTATTATGCGCTGGGGATCTGGGTGGTGGTGAACGCGGTTCAGCTGTTCACGCTCAAATTTGTCCGGCGCTGGATTCAAGCCCAGTTTATTCTGATCTTTTTTACTGATGTTAGTGTACTCAGCCTGTTAACCCTGGCCACCAATGGTCCGAATCTGCATATCGGGCTATTGTTTGTCATTGCCATCTTTTCAGCTTCACTGCTACTGGATGCCCATAAAGCGCTAGTTATCACACTTATTGCTGTAATTAGTGTGATTTATCAGCATTTTATTGGCAGCATTTTTGCCTTTTCTTCCTTAAGCAATATCGGGAATAGTGCATTACTCGCTTTCCTGTTTTTTGTGGTCTATGGCAGTGGCCAGATCGCGGTCCGCCGCTTTCAAATTCTGGAGAATCTGAGTTTTTCCCAATCTCTTGAATTGTACCAGTTACAGAATATTAACCGCTATATTCTCGAGCAGATTGAAACCGGTTATTTAGTTCTGGATGAAAATTATCATGTGGTGCTGAGCAATCCGGCTGCCTGTCATCTGCTCGGCATAGAGCCTGCCTATAGCCAAGAACGATTTTCACTCTATCATTCACAATATGACCTGTTTGAGTTGGTTCACTTTGAGAATCTGGAAAATGGGGAACAGTTCCAGTTCGAGTCCCAGCAAAGTCGCTATAACATTCATGTACAGGTACAAAAACTGATCGTCCCGCATCAGACTTTGATCCTGCTGGTTTTACAGGATGCGCAAAAGTTAAATCAAAAGGTGCAGCAATTAAAGCTTGCTGCGCTGGGACAACTTTCGGCCAGTATCGCGCATGAAATCCGGAATCCTCTGGCTGCCATTGTACAGGCCAATGACCTCTATCAGGATTCAGAAAAAGAACAGCAGCATCTCCTGAACCAGATGATCAGCCGGCAGGCCAATCGGATTGACCGGATTATTCAGGACACCTTGAGCATGGTGAAAAACAGGGAAACGTATCCTGTCATGATTCATCTGGATGAATTCATTCCACTGTTTCTTCAGGAAGATTTAGCCGATGTGGCTGATCAGATTCAGTTGAATAGCGATACGTCTCTTTATATTCAGTTTGATGAAGCCCAATTCCGTCAGATTCTGATTAACCTGATCCGTAATGCCATCCGGCACAATGCTGCCGATGCCGACCATATTCAATTGAATATTCATCCTTATCAGCATAAAGTATGGATTGATATCCGGGACTTTGGCACCGGTGTCGATGTACCGGATCAGGCGAAGTTATTCAAGCCTTTTTATAGCACCGCAATTAACGGTACCGGACTGGGACTGTATTTATCACATAGTTTTTGTGAAGCAAATCAGGCACAATTAAATTATATACAACAAGAACAAGGCGCATGCTTTCGCATTAGCTGCCAACGAATGATACCGTGAATATATTGAAAGGGGAAAATTGTGGAACAACAACCACTGGTCTTATTGGTGGATGACGAAGAGGATCTCTGTACCCTCATGCAGATGTCCTTGATGCGCATGGGAATACGTACACATATTGCTCACCGGCTGGAGGATGCTAAACAGCGCCTTACTGATCACCAGTATGATGCCTGTCTGACTGATCTGAATCTACCGGATGGCAATGGCCTGGAATTATTGCACTGGATTCATCAGCGCTGCCCTGATCTGCCTGTGGCTGTACTGACCGCCTATGGCAATATGGAAATCGCCATTGCGGCCCTCAAAGCAGGCGCTTTTGACTTTGTCAGCAAGCCGATCAACCAGAAGCATCTGGAACAGTTACTACAAAAAGCACTTAATAAACCAGTGGATTATGATCAACATAATGCCAATGATTCACTAGAATATAAGCTACTGATTGGCCAGTCTCTGCCCATTCAGCAGCTACGTGTCACTTTAAAGAAAATTGCTCGTTCTCAGGCGCCGGTTTTTATTACAGGAGAATCCGGTACCGGCAAGGAAGTAATTGCAAATCTGGTGCATCGCCTCAGTAATCGCAGTGAAGGGCCTTTTATCGCCATTAACTGTGGTGCGATTCCAACTGAACTGATGGAAAGTGAGCTGTTCGGACACAAAAAAGGCAGCTTTACCGGTGCCACCCAGGACAAGCAAGGACTGATCCAGTCTGCGCATGGTGGTAGTCTGTTTCTGGATGAAATCGCTGAATTACCTTTGAGCATGCAGGTCAAACTGCTACGCGCCGTTCAGGAAAAACGTATCCGCCCCTTAGGTTCAGATACTGAAATTGATGTCGATTTTCGGGTAATCAGCGCCAGCCATCAGGATCTGGATGCTCTGGTACAACAAGGCAAATTCCGTCAGGACCTGTATTTCCGGATTCATGTCATGGATCTAGTCTTGCCGCCACTACGTGAACGCGGTCAGGATATTCTGATTTTGGCTGAGCACTTTATCCAGAAAATTTGCCAGGAATGGGATATTCCGGTGAAACCACTTTCTGGGCGCAGCAAAGAGTTTTTACTGGGCCAGTATTATCCAGGGAATGTGCGTGAATTACGCAATATTATCGAACGGGCCATTACCTTAAGTGATGAGGACAGGATTGATCTGCAACACCTGCAAAGCGCTCCTCTGCGCCATACAGCGCCTGTCCTGCAAGAGTCGACAAGCCATGCTGAACTTGCTTCTTCAGATCAGATTATTATTCCCAGAAAGCTGCCTGCAGAAGGTCTGGAATTATATTTAGAGAAAATCGAAAAAGAAGTTCTGCTGAACGCACTGAACCTGACCCACTGGAACCGCACCTTGGCTGCAAAAAAACTGGGCATGTCCTTCCGCTCTCTGCGTTACCGCCTGAAAAAATTCGGACTGGATATCGAGGAAGAGGACTAATTATTTTTGCAGGAGCAGCAGGTCTGCGACATGATCCAGATAGCTCTCCTCACGTACTTCGGGACCAAGCGGATAAGTCAGATGCGGCTGGATACCCAGCCCTTCAATCATCCGGCCGCTCGGGCTGAAGTATTGGGAGACGGTCATTTGCAAGGCCGCACCATTACTAAGTGGAAACAGCTTTTGTACCACCCCTTTGCCATAGCTTTTCTCACCCACCACCCAGGCACGGCCGTGTTCTTTTAGGGCTGCGGTAAAAACTTCTGCGGCAGAAGCAGAGCGGTTATTAATCAGAATACCAACTTTCAGATTCTGAAATTCAAAGCTTGGTAAGGCCTGAAACTGCTGATTTCCTTCCGAACGGCTTTTGGTCGAGACAATAATGCCTTGATTAAGAAACAGGTCTGCTGATTCTACTGCGGCTGAAAGCAGGCCACCTGGATTATTGCGCAGATCAAACAGGACGGCTTTTAGACGGCTTGCCGGATAGCTTTCAATAATCCGCTGGATTTCATTCGCGGTATCCTGCTGGAATACCTTCACTTGCAAAACCAGCACCTGATTATGATGCAGACTGGATTTGATTTCTGTATCTACCTTGATATTGCGGACCAGCCTGATGACCGGACTTTGTGCCGATAGCTGGATGCTCAAGGTAGATCCAATTGCACCGCTCAGCAATTGCCGTACCTGTTCACGGTTCAGGCTGCTTAAGGCCTGATCATCAATCTTGTAGACGGTGACACCATTACGCAGGCCCTGTTTGGCAGAATCTGCATCTGGCCTAAGGCCGTGTACTACCCATTGCTTGAGCTGGGAATTAAATTCCAGATCAAAATCGATACTGGCTAAATCACCTTCGGTGTACTGGCGCAGCTGTTGGTAATCTTCGGGAGATAAATAACGTGAATAGCGGTCCAGACCACTGACCAGACCCTGAATAGCTTGCTGAAACAGGGCATCATCATTTTTGTCTTCAATATAATTATCTTTGACAATGCCATAGATTTGTACAAATTCTTGAATGGAGGCTACCGGAGTTTCCGCATAAGTCTGATGGCCCATTTCCATATCGTCAAATGCCGGCGGCTCTTGCGGGCCGGCACTCCAGACGGAATGACTCCAACACATTAAGAAGCATGCGAGAATTACAGACTTGCCCTGTGTTTTAATCATTCTTATCCCTGTATATAGACTAAAAATTATGCATGCAGCTCAATCAGGTTACGCCCCTGCATTTCAGCCGGAACCGGAAGCTGCATCAGGTTGAGTAAGGTCGGCGCCACATCTGCCAGTACGCCGCCTTCAATAATCGTTGCAGAGCTTGGACCGACATAGATAAACGGAACCAGCTCAGTGGTATGCTGGGTATGTACCTGACCACTGTGATAATCCTGCATTTGCTCTACATTACCATGGTCTGCCGTGATGATCATATGGCCATTTTTCGCCATAACAGCGGCATACACACGCCCCAGACAAGTATCTACGGCTTCAACCGCTTTAACGGCTGCATCAAATACACCCGTATGGCCTACCATGTCACCATTTGCATAGTTCACCACCAGTAAATCATATTCACCGGAGTGAATGGCTGCGACCAGTTCATCAGTCACTTCATAAGCGCTCATTTCTGGTTTTAGGTCATAAGTCGCTACGTTGGGTGATGGAATCAGGATACGTTTTTCACCCGGATATTCATCCTCACGGCCACCGCTAAAGAAGAACGTCACATGGGCATATTTTTCAGTTTCAGCAATACGCAACTGGGTTTTTCCCAGATTTGATAAATACTCACCGATTGAATTCACCAGCGCTTCTGGCATATAGGCAACCGGTGCATCAATGGTGGCCTGATAACGGGTCAGCATCACGAATTTTGACAGGCTTGGCAGCACTTGACGCTCAAAACCGGCAAAATCTTTTTCGACAAAGGC
This sequence comes from Acinetobacter sp. RF14B, assembly GCF_006864105.1. Taxonomy (NCBI): domain Bacteria; kingdom Pseudomonadati; phylum Pseudomonadota; class Gammaproteobacteria; order Moraxellales; family Moraxellaceae; genus Acinetobacter; species Acinetobacter sp. RF14B. The sequence continues at coordinate 29,276 of NZ_SMTB01000020.1, forward strand.
ACGTGTTAATTCACGGGCACGGTCCGCACGGAAGTTCATAAACACCACGCTGTCACCATCCTGAATTTTCACGCTGTCACCAATACGTGTAGCCTTGACGAACTCATCCGATTCCTCTGCGGCATAGGCAAGTTCTAGACCTTCGACGGCAGTCGTAGCAGTACGCACCGCTTCACCTTCGGTCAGCAAACGATAAGCCTGCTCGACTCGATCCCAGCGGTTGTCACGATCCATGGCAAAATAACGACCGATCAGGCTGACGATACGGCCTTGGCCCGGATATTGAGCAAACAGTGCATCAAGTTTTTCCAAAGAAGGCTGCGCGCTCTTTGGTGGCGTATCACGGCCATCCAGAAAGGCATGCAAATAGACTTGGGCACCACGTTTCAGTGCCAGCTCAGCCATCGCGACGATATGATCTTCATGAGAATGCACCCCACCTTCAGACAACAGGCCCAGAATATGCACCGCACCCTGGCTTGCTTTGGCCTTTTCCACGGCATCGACCAGTACTTCATGCTCAAAGAAAGCGCCTGTCCGGATATCTTTGGTAATACGGGTAAAGTCCTGATACAGCACCCGGCCAGCACCCAGATTCATATGACCGACTTCAGAGTTACCCATCTGGCCATCCGGCAGACCTACGTCTTCACCAGAACCGGAGATCAAACCATGCGGATGCTTGTCCTGTATAGCAGTTAGATTTGGTCGTTTAGCTGCTAAAAACGCATTGTCTTCGACCGCTTCGCGATGACCCACACCATCCATAATCACCAAAACGTGAGGGATTTTGCCAGCAGTTGCATCCGCCATAATGAAATACTCTTTTCGCCTACGAATTAATCGCCATAGTTTACAGAATTTTGTAAAAAGAGGCCATGACTGGAGATGGTTCAAGCCGCTTGTTACAATTGATTCGTTCTATTTTCCTGCGTCTTAGCGTGCCCGATGCAGGAGATAGCCGCCGATTCCAAACATGATCAGAATAGGAATAAAGACAAACCATGCCGGAGATGGTGCATAGACCAGACTGGCATAACCCAGAAAGTCCTGTAGATAGAAAAAGCCGAGACCGGCAAACAAGGCAATCACCAGACGGAAACCCATGGATTGCTGGCGTAGCGGCCCGAAGATAAAGGAACAGGCAATCACCACCAAGGCAATCAGGGCAAACGGTGAACCCAGTTTTTGCCAGAATGCCAGCTGATACGTCTTGGGCACCTGACTATATTCATGCATATAACTCATAAAGCTTACCAGCTGGCTGGGTGCCAGATCTTCAGGGTCAATTGTCACCATATGCACATATTTCGGCTGTAATGCCAAGGCCAATGACTGTTCAGCATTGTTAACCAGTGTCGCATTGCCATTCGCGAGAATGTCCATCTGCTCGGTATTTTTCAGCTCCCAGGCGCCATCTTGTATAAAACGGCCGGTGCTGGCATGCAGGGTTCCGCGCAAACGATAGTTTTCATCGAAATCCAGCATCTGCACATTGCTGAGCTGGCCTTGCGAGTTGGCATAATTAATATAGATAAAACGCTGGCCTTCGCGGGTCCAGTAGCCGCGGACTTCTCCCAGCTGTGCTGCTTTCTGGGAATTTTTGACCATTTTGGCCTGTTCGTTGGTATACGGAATCACCCACTCACTTAAGGCAAAAGACAGAATCACCAGCAAAAGTGCTGAACGCATGACCCAGCCCACGATTCGCCACAGGCTGACGCCGGCGGCGCGCATCACAATCAGTTCACTATTGGATGCTAATGTCCCCAGGCCCAGTACCGCTCCAATCAGGGCTGAAATTGGCAGAATTTCATAAAGATAATTCGGTGCACCCCATAAGACATAATACAGAGCCTCCTTGGCTCCATACCCTTCTTTTAAGGAACCCAGCTCACCCAGATAGGTAAACAGAACCTGTAAACCGGAAAGTACTGCGGTGGCTCCTAGCATGGCCATAGCGGTGGTATAGGTCACATGTTTGGCCACTATACGACGTGCGAACATTGTTAAGACCTCACTCGCTGAATCTGTTTCTTAATTTTAGGAGCCAGCTTCTGCTTACGCGAGAACAGTGCCCCACCCACCGCATAGGCCAGTAGAATCAGAGGATAAGCTGCGATGCCCATTTCATTTTTACTGATCCGGGTTTTGACCGCCATCAGGGCTACAATCAGACTGGCAAAAATCATCAGTGCCGGAAAGAGTTTGAGATAACGCCCCTGACGCGGACTGACCTCAGACAGACCCACCGCCAGAATCAATGCAATCACCATCGCAAATGGAACAAAAATCCGCCAGCCGAGTTCGCTGACCACGACCGGATCATCACGCTTCTGCCACAACTGCGATGTTGGTAAAGCCTCGACTTCATCACTGGCCAGTTCTGCCTCTTTATCATTTTCAATCCGCAGACGATAGCTGGCAAATTCGGCATGTGTATATTGCGGAGTCCCCGGGTAGATTTCATAACGGCGCCCCTGCACCAGATCGACCACATTCGCAGAATCATTGGGTATTTCTATTCGGGTCGCTTCCTGGGCCAGAATCATGACATCCGGCTTGCCTTCTTTTTCCGCACGCTGATAGAAAAAAATATCTTTTAAGTTTTTCCGGTCTTCCGATAAATCCCCAGCATAGATGGTATAAGGCCCCGAAGAGATAAACTCTTTGGGTCGCACCAGATCAAAGCCGGTACGTACCGCCTGACTGGTGGTTAAGGCCTCAAACTGGCGAATTCCCCAAGGCGAAGCCCATAACATTAAAAAGCCCTGTGCCATCACATAGACCAGTGTGAGCGGAATCAGTAAACGCGCCAGCTGATGCCGGCTGATGCCGCTGCCATTCAATACTGCCATTTCATGATCGACGTAAAGACGCCCAAAGACCAGAATCAGGCCGATAAAGAACCCCAAGGGAAGAATCAGGGTTAAGAATTCTGGTAAGCGATAGCCAATGATGCTAAACAGGATGCCTGCATCCAGACGGCCCTGAGCAGCTACACCAAAATACTTGATCAGTCGTCCCCCCATCATGATGAGGGTCAATAAGGCAATTACCACCAAAGAGGTCGATACTACTTGCTTGACCAGATAACGCCGAATAATCAAATTAATTCTTCCAAATTGAAGTCCATAAAATGGGTGCTAGTTTACCCGAATAGCAAAAATATAAAACCTGAGCTGTCATTCCCATTGAAAATCTGTTGAGATAAATGGTTCAATGATTGAATGATTCGCAAACCTACACAGGCGTGAAAGCAGGATATGAAACTTACAATTAATACGTCATTCCCAGAGAATGGATCAAGTCAGTCTTTGTTGATTTTAGTCGACGCAGAACAAGTTCAGGAAATAACGTCACATTACCCGATCAGTCAATTCGACACATTAATTGAAGCTGCTCAATTCAAGGCAGGCCTTGCCGAGAGTCTGAGCCTGATCAATCAACTGAGCCAGTGTCACTCTGCTGCGCTAATTGGACTGGGCAAAACTGCTGAATTACAGCCTGCTAAACTGGCGAAGCTTGCACAAACCATTATTCAATCCACGCAGAAAAAATTCAAACAGATTTCTGTTGATTTGACACAACTTCCACAAGAATTGCACTATCTTTTTGCACTGGCCCTGACTCAGGCCAACTATGGCTATGACGAATACAAATCGAAGAAAAATGAATTTATTCTGGAACAGATTGACCTGATCACCGCACAAAGTACCTTAGATTCAGCACAGCTGCAGCTGATTCAGGCGGTACAGAGCGGCCAGAATCTGGCACGTGATCTGGGCAACCGCCCAGGAAATATCTGCTTCCCGGAATATCTGGCAGAACAGGCACAGGCCCTGGCAGCGGAATATCCAGACTTGTTGAAAGTCACCGTACTGGATGAACAGCAAATGGCGGATCTCGGGATGGGTGCCTTTTTGGCAGTCAGTAAAGGTTCGGAGCGTCCAGGCCGTATTATCAGTATGGAATATCAGGCCGAACGTAGCGAAGCGCCTGTTGTGCTGGTCGGCAAAGGCATTACCTTTGATACTGGCGGTATTTCACTTAAACCGGGCGCAGGCATGGACGAGATGAAATACGACATGTGCGGTGCTGCTTCGGTAGCAACCCCTTCTTCCATGGCCGCCTGAGCGACTTTTAAAGCAATCACTTTCGAAATA
>NZ_SMTB01000209.1:0-761 GCF_006864105.1 Acinetobacter sp. RF14B
TCGGCATGGTTTCAAAAGAGCAATTGGACAATCACGTGGTGGACGAACAACAAAAATACATCTTGCAACCGACGCGAATGGATTACCGATTGATTTTAAAATCACTGGGGGTGACGTCCACGACAGTAAAGTTGCAAAACAACTGATTGATACTATAGACGAGGCAACTTATCTTATTGCTGATAAGGGATATGATGCTGGACATATTAGAATATATGCCCAGAATAAGGATATGATTCCCATTATTCCAATGAGATCAAATAGTAAGAGGTCGAATAAGGAGTTTGATAAATATCTATATCAATTAAGACATTTGGTTGAAAATGCATTTGCGAGATTAAAACATTTCCGTGCTATTGCTACCCGATTTGATAAGCTTGCACGAAATTATCAGTCTATGATCTACATTGCTTGCATGTTTATTTGGTGCAAAGCCAAATGAGGACACGCCCTAAAGCACAGCAACTGATCAGACATTTTCTGTAAACCTGTACCGACATTTTATATTCCCTCTTTTAGTTTTTATCTTGGCTTTTAACTTAACACTGAAAAGAAAAAAAGAGCAGCGAGAACGTTAATTAAAAGACCCGGCAGAGAAGCAGAGAAACTGCTACAGATTAATTTTTATTTTTCTTTTTATAAAAAATAAATCCCCCTGCTTTTTAGCAGGGGGATTTTAAATAATGAGCTGGCGATGACTTACTCTCACATGGGTAACCCCACACTACCATCAGCGCAAAGAGGTTTCACTTCTGAGTTCG
>NZ_SMTB01000210.1:0-755 GCF_006864105.1 Acinetobacter sp. RF14B
CCACTTCATAACTTTCAAAAGTCGTGAAACGTTCATTACAACTGATACATTCGCGGCGGCGGCGAATCTGACAGCCTTCAGCGGCCAAGCGTGAATCAATCACTTTACTGTCGGCAGTATTGCAAAATGGGCAATGCATAGCGGTTTAATTGAACAAATCCTGTTGAGTCCCGAGTGTAGCAAAATTTGCAAACTTTGTAGAGTCTTACGCAATATATAGAAAAAAAACAGCCCATATGAGCTGTTTTGCACTATATATTGATTATAGAGTATTGATTATTATTCGACACGTTCGCCGTGTTGGCTCAAATCCAGCCCTATGCGTTCATCTTCAGAGCCGATACGAATACCCATGAGCAAATCGAGCACTTTCAGGATCACAAAAGTCATAAGGGCAGAATAAGTGATGGTGGCCAGTACCCCTTCAATCTGAATCCAGAGCTGGCTTATTATATGATCAGGTGCCTGTTCCCCCATAATAAATTCACTGGCGAAGAAGGCGGTCAGGATCGCACCAATAATCCCCCCTACACCATGCAGGCCAAAAGCATCTAGAGAGTCATCGGCTTTCAGGGCACGTTTCAATCCGGTAATGCCCCAGAAGCACACCACTCCCCCTATTAGGCCCATAGCCAGTGCACCGCTGACCGTCACAAAACCTGCTGCTGGCGTAATCACCACCAGACCGGCAACTGCACCTGAAACTGCACCCAGTACAGACCCCTTACCACGCACTACTTTTTCTGTGATTAACC
>NZ_SMTB01000211.1:0-686 GCF_006864105.1 Acinetobacter sp. RF14B
AGCAGGTGCGTGATGAAGCGCACCGTTTTGCCATTACCCGGCACCGGGCCAAACGTGACAAAAAGCGCGGCTCATCCATACTGGAAGTAATTCCGGGCTTAGGGCCTAAACGCCGTCGTGATTTACTGACCCATTTTGGCGGGATTCAGGGGGTATTAAAAGCTTCAGAAAAAGACCTGCAACTGGTTCCGGGACTTGGCTCAGTGATGGCACGCATGATTTACAAGACCCTGCATGAATAAAAAACCAGAACGACCAGGGCAAAAATGCTCACTGACCGGGGTGTCATCCGTCATTTCTCACGTGGCTTTTTCCAGGCAGAATAAAGAGAGATCAACGCACTAAGGAAGAACAATGTCTTTACATGGATTGTATGCACAAATTGCCGAGCAGGAATGGGTCGATTTCCCAGAAGGCTGGTTACAGGGACGCACTTTGTATGGTGGTCTTGCAGCTGCGATGATGATGCAAAAAGCGGTATTGGCCATTCAGGATCCAAGCCAGCGCCTGCTGAATGCCAGTGTGACTTTTGTAGGTCCGGTTAAGCAGGCCAAAGTCCGTCTGACTGCAGAAATCTTGCGACAAGGCAGGTCTGTCACCACCATTGAAGTGCGTTTATGGCAGGATCAGGCCGTACAAAGTATTTTGCTTGCCAGTTTTGGAGCGGCCCGGGAGTCGGAGATTCA
>NZ_SMTB01000212.1:0-677 GCF_006864105.1 Acinetobacter sp. RF14B
GGCACGTCAGGCAAAAATTATTGCTGTCGGCCAGAAACTCGCAGCAGGGGATACCTCGGTTGCAGTGCCACTCAGTCCGGAATGGGATGTCGCATTACTTGAAAAATTCAAGCAGGCCGACTTCGCTGCACTGGAAGCCATGACTGAAGCTGACATTCGCCGTGATGGGGGACGTGGCGGTCAGGAAGTCCGTTCCTGGATGGCGGCTTTTGCTGCTTTAAGTGAAATGGGCGAATACGACATGACCACCCACTGCTATGAAGATATCAGTGAATGGATTGCGGGCTTTGGCATCGTATCTGCAGAGTTAAAAGGTTAATGACATGAGCAACATCGAAACCATCGTGATTGTAGGCGCAGGCCAGGCAGGTGCAAGCGCGATTTTAGAACTGCGTGGCAACAAGTTTGAAGGCAATATCATTCTGATTGGTGATGAAATACATCTGCCTTATGAACGTCCACCACTGTCTAAAGACGTGATTCTAAAACCTGAAGAAACCAAAATTGAAATCCTGTCCGAAGAAAAACTGGCAGATTTGGGGGTCGAGCATATCCGCGGCAATGGCGTGGTGAAAATCAATGCTGAAGCGCACACGGTTGAGCTGCAAAATGGTGACGTTGTTGCTTATGACAAGCTTTTGCTGGCCACCGGTGGTGCGGCACGCCGTTTGCCAAAC
>NZ_SMTB01000213.1:0-655 GCF_006864105.1 Acinetobacter sp. RF14B
GCTGTTCCTGCAACTGCGGCAGTCGCAGCACTGAGTTTTCTGCCAAAAATCATGGAGCCGATAACACCTGCGATCACAATAAATACTACACTGCCCAAGGTCGCCTGACTGGCCTTTTGTGCTTGTAAGGCCTGTTCCTGACGCGCCTTGAGTTCAGCTGCTGCCTGCGCAGCGACTTCAGGATCCAGATTTAAAATACGCTCAATCTCGGCGATGCCGGCATCAATCCCTTGCGCATACTGGCCCTGTTTAAAATATGGGGTGATTGTTTGGTTGATAATCCGGTTGGCAATAATATCCGGTAATACGCCCTCAAGCCCGTAGCCAGTCAAAATCTGAATCCGGCGGTCATTCAGCGCAACTGTCATCAACAAACCATTATCGTGTTCTTTAGAACCTAATTGCCAGCGCTCTGCCACCCGCATGGAATAGCCGAAGATGTCTTCCTGTCCGGTGGTGGGCACAATCACCACACCAATTTGCGCTTTTCCTGCCTGATAAAGACTCAAGATTCGCTGGCTAATACGCTGCTTTTCTGCCGCGGTTAACACATTGGCCTGATCAATGACCGGTTCATTCATACTCGGCAGATCACGCTGAATCTGCCCTTCTGCCATATCATTGGCAATCTGTGGCTGCTGCATAGTGGTCGTGG
>NZ_SMTB01000214.1:0-635 GCF_006864105.1 Acinetobacter sp. RF14B
GTTCTTCGTACTAGTGGAACCTGTAATTTTCAGTGCTGCGCTTCCATATATGGACAAATCCCTGACAAGCATTACCGGGAGAGGTTTCCATCGCATCACTCTCCTCAGGATTGCGTAAGTTATGTAAGTTATGTAACTTTATAATTTCATCTTCCTGGCTAATTAATCCAGATCAGTTCTTCGTACTAGTGGAACCTGTAATTTTAGTGCTGCACTTCCATATATGGACAAATCCCTGAGAAGCATTACTGGGAAGTTTCCATCGCATCACTCTCATCAGGATTACATAAGTTGTGTAAGTTGCATAAGTTATGTAACTTTATAATTTCATCTTCCTGGAAAATCAATCCTGATCAGTTCTTCGTACTAGTGGAACATGTAATTTTAGTGCTGCGCTTCCATATATGGACAAATCCCTGACAAGCATTACCGGGAGGTTTCCATCGCATCACTCTCCTCAAGATTGCGTAAGTTATGTAACTTTATAATTTCATCTTCCTGGCTAATTAATCCAGATCAGTTCTTCGTACTAGTAGGACGTTTAATTTTCAGTGCTGCACTTCCATATATGGACAAATCCCTGACAAGCATTACCGGGAGAGGTTTCCATCGCATCACTCTCCTCAGGATTACAT
>NZ_SMTB01000215.1:0-619 GCF_006864105.1 Acinetobacter sp. RF14B
CTGAACCAATGGTTGCGCCAGTTTGGCCACCTAGCTGTTTGCCTACGGCAGCACCGGCGACTCCACCCAGAGCAGAAGCAAGAGCAGTATTGGTTGAATTGCCGGCATTGGCTGCTGTCATACCCATGGCTGAGGTTGCAATAACAGCAATTATTAAATTCTTATAGTTCATGAGTACACCTATAAAATATCTGGATCTAATTTGTATAACTTATAAGTTAAGGCAGTAAATTTGAGTGAGCATGAAGGCAATGTTATAAAACTGTATGGGTTTTATCCTTTATTTATTCATAATCTTAGAAGGTATTAAAAGGCATATTAAAAAAAAGCACCCGAAGGTGCTTGTTAAATGTCGTGGGTTTAAAACTTAGTGATGACGATGACGCTTTTTCCAGTGTTTAGAGCGTTTTTCCGCAGCACGATCAGCAGCTTTGTCCTTAGAAATTTTGTTACCCAATGCTGCACCACCAGCAGCACCTAATGCTGAACCGATATAACCGCCATTTGTGCCGCCCATGTTTTTACCTACGGTATAGCCTGCACCACCACCCAATGCACCACCGATTGCAGATTCGGTACGGTTACGCTTGTTGCTCGCGACTGCAGCGCCACCTGCACC
>NZ_SMTB01000216.1:0-616 GCF_006864105.1 Acinetobacter sp. RF14B
TGCACATCAATACCGATCCAGCTGGCACCTTTGGCCAGTCGCCAGACTCCCATTTCCTTAAACAGGGTACGGGTCAGTTCGCGGGTCTGTTTCGGATGCGAGGTCATCCAGGCATGTACCACATCCAGACCGCGTTGTAATACATCCTGATGGAAATCATTTTCTAAAACGGCGCGTAGCATTTCACTGGCTAGGGTATTGATCTGGGTATTTCTGACCCATTGCACACTGTTGCTGTGGACAAATCCGGCAATTTGCTGCTGTCCAACAAATTCAAACACTTTAGGAACGGTCTGCTGAATGACCTGGGTGACCTGAGTGCTGTTATGCGGGTTGGCCAGCCAGCGTCCCGCTGCTAAACTCAAATCGGTATCGGCTAGGCTGCGCTCTACAATTTGGGGTGAGAGGAAATTTTCCTGAACAAAGCGTCCCATCGACTCGGCAATCCGGGCCTTGTTGCGCGGAATAATTTCGGTATGATCCCGCAGGAATTTTGGAATGGGCAGCTGGCCAAAAGGATTGCGGAACAGCACCGTAATGGCATACCAGTCAGCCAGTCCACCCACCACACCCGCTTCGGCTGAAAGCATCAAGATATGAATCAGCCAGACATATT
>NZ_SMTB01000217.1:0-596 GCF_006864105.1 Acinetobacter sp. RF14B
TGGAGGCTAAATCGCTCACCTTCCACTATTTCCAGAGAAATAGCACGCAATCGGGCAAGGAATGGTTATTTCGCTCAACATGCCCATAAATTAGCTCGCAGACGGCATTGTCCTAATCCCAAAAGAATCTCTCGAGAGGTTTGGGCACAAGTTATGGCTTACCTTGAACTTCAGTGGAGCCCCGAACAGATTGCTTCTCATGTTTCAGTCAGTCTGCATTCCATATACAGGTTTATACAGCAGGATAAAAGCAGAGGTGGTGTGCTCTTCCACAACTTACGTTTCAGAAATCAAAGGAAGAGAAAATATGGCTCTATCGAGACTCGTGGCCAACTGACAAACCGCAAAAGCATTCACGATCGACCTGCTGAGATTGAGCAGCGCTCCCGCTTCGGTGATTTGGAAATAGATACGATTGTTGGCAAGAATCACCAACAATCCCTGGTTTCAATTGTAGATCGGAAGACAGGTTATCTTTGGCTGAAAAAGTGCAGCACGCGCAAGGCTGAGGAAGTTTGCCAGGCTACGATCAGATTATTGGAACCGATCAAAGCGCATCTAAAAACAATTACCGCGGACAATGGTAAAGAGTTCAG
>NZ_SMTB01000218.1:0-573 GCF_006864105.1 Acinetobacter sp. RF14B
CGGCGATAAAAAGTAAAATGGCCCCCTTTCCAGGTGACCGTGTAATCTGAACTACCCTTTGGTATCTTCAGCGACTGCCTGCAGGCTGAGTGTTGCCCTTACAAATGCAACAACGACATGGATTACAACACCCTCATAAACAAAGGGCAATCACCTGATCTAAGCTCTTACCTATGACAGTGATAGGTTATGCCTTTTACTCGACTTTTGCACTGACTGAAAAGGACAAATTAATGTTAAAAAAGATACTTTTACTGGCTCTGCTTCATGCAATCGCCTTCGCAGAGGAACTTCCTGCTCCAGTAAAAGCGATTGAAAAACAGGGCATTACAATCATCAAAACGTTCGATGCCCCCGGAGGAATGAAAGGTTATCTCGGAAAGTATCAGGATATGGGCGTCACCATCTACCTGACTCCAGATGGTAAGCACGCTATCTCTGGTTACATGTACAACGAGAAAGGTGAAAACCTGAGTAACACACTTATCGAAAAAGAAATTTACGCACCAGCCGGACGCGAAATGTGGCAACGGATGGAACAATCCCACTGGCTCCTCGACGGTAAAAAAGATG
>NZ_SMTB01000021.1:0-32287 GCF_006864105.1 Acinetobacter sp. RF14B
CTCATGAAATACGGTATTCTGATGTGACAAAACCTGAATCCTAGTCGTTAAAGTGTTTGTTTGCACTCATATTTTAACTGTTAGGACTCAGGTTTTTTTATTTAAAGCAAACTATGGGACAGCAGTGACCTACGGGTTGCTTTTTTGATATGTAGAGTGCAATTTGAAAGCAGCCATATTTTAGAGAGATAGAAAAATTTGGCTTGAAATAGGTGACAAGCGCTGAAGGATAAGGAGCCTAGGATGAAGCAATATCCATTTTATATCCTACGCTGGCTGTCAATCAGCAGTGTCTTCATGCTGGGTTTATACGGTTGCCAGCCTGGATCTCAAAATAAGGCACAAAAAGACGAGATACAACTTGAGGCCAAAACAGTACCTGTTCAGGAGGCTGCTCCGATGGTCTGTGACAAAGAAGGCTGTGTCCGCTTTGATCTATCTACCGTAGATACCCATATCCCGTGGATTGACCAATATTTTATCGAGCGGATCAAACGTACTGAACCGGTTGCCTTTAGTCCGATGGTATCTGCTCAGGCTCAATCCAGACTTATAGACCAGCGCAGGATTCGGGTCAGTTATGTGGGGCAGCAGGGGCCGATTGCTACCTTTGTGCTGGAAAGCAGCCATCTGGCTAAAGCTTCTGGGCGGCGTATTCAGCATCAGGAATATATCAATCTAGATCTGGAGCATAAAAAGCGTCTGGCTTTGTATGAAATTATGCTGGCTACGCGAGAGGCAGAACTCATGAATGTTGTAGATCAGCAATATCCAAACAAATTAAAGAAAGGAAAAGTTAAACAGTCACAGCTTAAGCTGAGCGATAATTATTATCTGGATCGGCAGGGACTGGTGCTGGTTTATCCGCAGAATGAGTTGAGTCTGGGCGCCCAGGGAGTGCGGGAATTAAAAGTGCCTTATTCACAGTTAAACGGTATTCTTCAGCCACGATATTTGCCGGTTGTACCCAAAGAGCGCCCTTAAATATTGTTCTAATAACCCCCAGCTATTGGCTTGATCACTGTATTTTTTAACGTTAAAAGCTTACACTATAGCCAGTTTTTTTCTTATCCAAAGATTGGTTATGATCGACCCAAAATTACTCAGAAATAATATTGAGGCTGTAAATCTAGCCTTGGCAAAACGTGGTGTGCAACTGAATGTAGAAGAGTGGGCTGCACTGGAAGCCCGCCGTAAAGAGATTCAGTCCAAAACTGAATCCTTGCAAGCTGAGCGTAATGCGGGTGCCAAGCAAGTGGGTCAGATCAAAAAAGCAGGCGGTGACGCTTCTGAGATCATGACCCGTATGGCGGCGATTGGTGATGAAATCAAGGCAGCTGAAATTGCGCTGGCTGAGCTGCAAGCTGAACTCGAAGAAAAGTCCCTGTCTATTCCAAACCTGCCGGATGAATCCGTGCCTGAAGGTAAGGATGAAAATGACAACGTAGAAGTCCTGACTTGGGGTACACCACGCGCCTTCGACTTTGAAATCAAAGACCATACTGACCTGGGTGAAATGATGGGCGGTCTGGAATTTGAAACAGCGACCAAATTAACCGGTTCACGTTTTAGCGTATTAAAAGGGCCATTGGCGCGTCTGCAACGGGCGCTGACCCAGTTTATGCTGGATACGCATACCCTGCAAAATGGTTATACCGAAGCCTATGTCCCGTATCTGGTCAATGCGGATTCCCTGCGTGGTACAGGCCAGTTGCCAAAATTTGAAGAAGACTTATTTAAGCTGCAAGGTGAAAAAGAATTTTATCTGATTCCGACTGCTGAAGTGCCAGTGACCAACTTTGTACGTGATGAAATCATTGATGCAGAACGTCTGCCCCTGAAATATGCAGCGCATACGCCATGTTTCCGTAGTGAGGCAGGTTCTTATGGCCGCGATACCCGTGGTTTGATCCGTCAGCACCAGTTCGACAAAGTAGAAATGGTGCAGATCGTAAAACCTGAAACCTCTATGCAGGCTTTGGAAGAGCTAACCGGTCATGCAGAAGGTATTTTGCAAGCCTTAGGTCTGCCATACCGTAAAATCATCCTGTGTGGGGGCGATATGGGGTTTGGTGCAACCAAGACCTATGACCTGGAGGTCTGGGTGCCAAGCCAAAATACTTACCGTGAAATTTCATCATGTTCAAATATGGGAGATTTCCAGGCACGCCGTATGAAAGCGCGTTACCGTGCTGACCAGAAAAAAACTGAATTTGTGCATACCTTGAATGGTTCAGGTCTGGCTGTAGGTCGTACCTTGCTGGCGGTTATGGAAAACTATCAGCGTGCTGATGGTTCAATCGAGATTCCGGAAGTATTGCGCCCATATATGGGTGGGGTAAGCTATATCGACTAAGGTCGGTACACAGCGTTTTGCGCAGCATCAAGGTATAGACAGTCAGATTTAAAGTTTTGAGGTAATCCGTGGATATTTTTCCAATCTCGTTAAAGTTGCAGCAGCAACCTTGTCTGATTGTCGGTGGTGGGCATATTGCCTACCGGAAAGCATTATTGCTGCAGAAAGCCGGGGCAATCATTGATGTGATTGCTCCTGAAATTGAAACGGCTTTGCTGGAGATTGTGCAGCAGTCTGCTGGGCAGTATGTACAGGCACGTTTTAGTGCCGACCTGCCGCTGCGCCAATACCGTTTGGTGATTGCGGCGACCGATGAAGCCGATACTAATCAGCAGGTATTTATAGCCTGTGAAGCTGAAAATGTATTGGTCAACAGTGTTGATGATCCGCCGCATTGCCGTTTTATGGTGCCGGCGATTGTTGACCGTTCTCCTTTGGTAATTTCTGTGGCGACTAATGGCACATCGCCTGTGCTGTCTCGCCAGATCCGTACCCAGTTAGAAGCTGTTATTCCGCACGGCATGGGAAAACTGGCTGAATTTTCTGGAAAATGGCGTGCTGCGGTGAAAGCCAAAATTAGCAATCCGGATAAACGCCGGATTTTCTGGGAAGACCTGTACGCCAGTCCGCTGAAAGAACACGTATTTAATGACAATCTGGCCCAAGCGGATCGCTTGATTGAGCAAACCTTAAATGAATGGCAGCAACCGAAAGGTGAAGTCTATTTGGTCGGAGCGGGACCAGGTGATCCAGAGCTTTTGACCCTCAAGGCTCTGCGTTTAATGCAACAAGCGGATGTCGTCATCTATGACCGTCTGGTCTCGGCACCGATTATGGAGCTGTGCCGCCGTGATGCAGAAAAAGTCTATGTTGGTAAGGCGCGTTCCAATCATGCCGTTCCACAGGAAGGAATCAATGCCTTGCTGGTGAAATATGCCAGTGAAGGCAAGCGGGTCTGCCGTTTAAAAGGGGGGGACCCTTTTATTTTTGGGCGAGGGGGTGAAGAGATTGAAGAGCTCTTTGCTGCAGGTATTCCATTTCAGGTGGTTCCGGGGATTACAGCTGCATCGGGCTGTTCAGCCTATGCCGGAATTCCACTGACTCATCGTGATTATGCACAAAGTGTACGTTTTCTGACCGGACATTTAAAAGAAGGTTCACCTGAATTGCCTTGGTCTGAGCTGGTTTATGAAAATCAGACACTGGTGTTGTATATGGGTCTGATCGGACTGGAAACTATTTGCAAAAAGTTAATTGAGCATGGTCAGCGTTCTGATATGCCTGTGGCTTTGGTGTCTAAAGGCACCACACCCGAGCAGAAAGTTGTAGTGGGAACCCTGCAAAATATTGCAGCTCAAGTATCCGAACATCAAATACAGGCCCCGACTTTAACCATTATTGGTGAGGTGGTCCGCTTGCGTGAACAATTGCAATGGCAGGAGCGCGCTGAGGCGTGATTGTGGCTCTGTAAGAACGTTAAGCGCAGGTCGTAAGTCCTGTATAAGGTGAGCGATACTTGATGCCCTTGATCTGTTATATCTGTAAAAAACGATACAGGAACAATGTTTAGATCCGATACATCAGCTAAACCCTGTGCCTATATTTAAAATATTGAGTGAATAAAAGTGATCCATGTCGTTCTCTATGAACCAGAAATTCCCGCAAATACAGGGAATATCATTCGCCTGTGTGCCAATACCGGTGCACAATTACATTTGATCAAACCGCTAGGATTTGAGCTGGATGATAAAAAACTGAAACGGGCTGGTTTAGATTATCATGAATATGCCAATCTACAGATCTGGGACAATATCGAAGATTGTCTGGCTGATCTGGCCAGCAAGGGTGTGGGAATTGATGCGGTTTATCCGCTGACCACCAAAGGTTTTGAAACGCCGCATACCTCAGATTTAAACCGCCCGGTGGCGCTACTCATGGGGCCTGAAACCCGAGGCCTGCCTGAACAGGTACGTTTGATGTTCCCACAAAAGCACTGGATTCGTCTGCCGATGGCTGAAAATTCCCGTAGTTTGAACCTGTCGAATGCTACTGCCGTGATTGTCTATGAAGCCTGGCGTCAGCAGGGTTTTAAAGCTCTTTAATCTTTGGATGCATGACAAGCTGCCTAAGGGCAGCTTTTTTATTTTCCCAACACTCATCCTCCTCTTGGCTTCATTTGTTATGATGAGCTGAATAAAAGCAACGGAAATAACAAGGATATGTGTCTGAAGCCGATCTTAACACTGTCCCTCGCCCTATATTTGGGAATGACCGCTTTACCGCTTCATGCTGAAGAGGAAACAGTAGCAGCGACAGAAAAGATTCAGCCTATCACTCAGGCAGAAGTGCAGCAGAGTCTGACAGAGATGCAGCAGCGTTTAAATCTTCGCATTGAGCAGTGGGGGCAATCACTTCAGCGTGATGATTTTGAATGGACCTGGCATGGACGTAAACTGAAGCAGTCCAAACGTCAGGAAGTCTGTGATATTTTCCAACAAGTGGTCAATGAAATGTATCAGCTCATGGTTGAAAATAAAGCCCGTTTACGCCCCGAAGACCAGAAACTCTTGTCGAATCGTGACGGGTTTATTGAAAAACTGGGTTATCAGAATAATCGGGTCAATACCAAGATGGGCTTTGATTGCCGTTTACACTAAGCACAGCAAAATCCAAGCCTAAAAAAGGCGCATCAAGCGCCTTTTTTAAAGTTAAACATTATTCAAATTCGTTATGTTGAGGAGCTGGGTGCTTAAAGCCCTTGGTTCTATAACCCAAGTACAAAATACCAAACATCGCCCACCATAAACCATATTTCAATGCAGTTTCTTCAATTTCCAGCCACATAGCAAAAACACTGATGAAGCCCAGTAGGGGAATAACCACAAAGCTGAAAATATCTTTTGCTGTTTTGGTCCGGCCATCACGCAAAGCATAGCGTGAAATGACAGACAGGTTCACAAAAGTAAATGCAGTCAATGCACCAAAGCTGATCATGGAAATCACGATATCCAGATCCATGAAGCCCGCAGTCAGCGCCACAGCACCCACAATCATAATATTGTAAGACGGGGTGAAGTTACGTGGGCTGATATGACCAAAGATTTTCTTATTGATTACACCATCGCGACCCATCACATACATTAAACGCGATACACCGGCATGTGCAGAAATGCCGGATGCCATCACCGTTACGATCGCAAATGCCAGTACATAAGACTGGAACAGCGAGCCACCGACCAGTAACAGAATTTCTGGCTGGGTCTCGGCAATATTCTTAAAGTAAGTCCCCGGTGCTGACGGGAAATAGAGCTGCATGAAGTAGGTACTGATAATGAAGATCACACCGGCAATTAAAGCGGTTAAGAAAATTGCCTTAGGCAGGGTTTTCTCGGTATCTTTGGTTTCTTCCGCCAGTGAACTTAAAGAGTCAAATCCGGTGAAAGAGAAACATAGCAGGGTAGCTCCTGTAATCAGGGCGCCGACCGAGGTTAACTCATTCCAGAACGGTTCCATACTCCATAACTGATAACGCTGTTCCGCAGTAATTAGACCTTCAGCATTGAAACCGGCCTGGAGCTTGGTATATACCATCCAGGTAAAGGCCGCGATCACGATTAACTGGATCAAGACAATCATACTGTTAAAGTTAGCGACAAAACGCACACCACGCAGGTTGATCCCGGTCATAAAGGCCGTCAAAGCTACCACCCAAACCCAGGGGTTAATATCCGGGAACAAGGCCTTCAGATAGATGACCGCCAGGATGATATTGACCATCGGTGATAACAGATAATCCAACCACGACGACCAGCCGACCATGAAGCCAATATTTGGATGAATTGATTTTTGCGCATAGGTATAGGCTGAACCCGAAGAGGGGTAGCGACGGATCATATGACCATAACTGATCGAAGTAAACAAAATTGCAATCAGGGCAATGATGTAAGAAGTAGGAACATGGAAGTGACTTGCTTCTGATACTAAACCGAAAGTATCAAATAAGGTCATTGGCTGAATATAAGCCAAACCAATAATAATGATGTGCCAGAGTCCTAGCGTTTTTTGCAGTTTAGCTGCCGATTGAGTCCCAGAGAAATTAGTCAACGGCGTTATCCTCTTAATCGTTGATCAAGGATCAGTCATATTAAATAAGGATCGTTTGAGACGAACGATCCCCCCTACATTTTTCTGTAAAAGTGCGCCAATCTATTCCAAAATGATGGCTTTTACTAGCTATTTTTAACTTTAGAACTGCAAAAATATGCTGTTTCTTAAAAAATAGCGTTCATGCAAGATAAAAGCCTGATGTTTAAAAAAACATCAGGCTAAAATTTTCGCTATATTGGCTTATTTTTCAGTAATTACCAAGCCTTTTTTAAGATAGATTTCAAATCTTCTAGCGTGGCTTCTTTCGGGTTGTAAATGATTGACCCATCATTCAGGGCTTTTTCAGCCACTTCATCCAGTTGTGCTTCAAAAATCTTGCCAGTTTCACTTAAAGTCCGCGGTAATTTAGTCAGACTATAAATGCGGTCACGCATCGTCATAATCATCGCGATGGTTTTATCAGCACGTAAATGTGCTGGTGTTTGTGCATAAATATCTGCACCGGCCAGAGGCAGGAGTAAATCGGCAATTCTCTCTCCATTGACCTCTTTGTTGTATTCCAGCACATAAGGCAGGAACAGGTTCATACATAAACCATGCGGCAGGTGCGCGACCGCACCTAAGGAATGACCGAGTGAGTGAACCAGTCCCACCATAGAGTTAGAAAAGGCAATACCGGCCATGGTCGATGCCTGAGCCAGCTCTAAGCGTCCTTGTGCATCGGTTGGCGTGTCCAGAACATTAAACAGGTGTGCGCTAATCTTTTTAATTGCTGCGGTGGCATAAGCATCTGAAATTGGATTGGCTGCCATGCAGGTATAGGCCTCTACTGCATGGGTCATGGCATCCATCGCTGTCATTGCTGTAAGATGTGGGGGGAGCGTTTGGGTCATGCGCGGATCAAGAATTGCTGCATGCGGCATCAGATAATAAGAGGCAAACGGCATTTTGACATTCTTTTCAGTATCTGACACGACAGCGATCATGGTCACTTCTGAGCCAGTGCCTGAGGTCGTCGGAATCACAAAGAAAGGCTTGAGCGGTTTAGGCAGGTTATGTGCGCCTGAGTATTTCAGTAAATCATTACCGCCTTCAGAGACTAGAATATTGGTCGCTTTTGAAGTGTCAATGACTGAACCGCCACCAACTGCAATAATGGCATCACAGTTCTGATCACGATATAGCTTTGCAGCTTTGCGTACTGTTTCCAGACTCGAATCTGGCGGAACATCATCGAAAATGCCCGCAATCACGGCATCGGCAGATTCAAAAGCGTCTTCAATCGGTATAAGCAGATTGTTGGCGCGTACCCCTTTATCGGTAATGATCAGTGGGCGCTTTGCTCCCAAGGTAGCCAGTTCAAATGGAATATGTTCTAACGCGGCATGACCGGCAATGACTTTGACCGGGCAGAAAAATTCGTAATATGGTTTAGCCATGGGTTATGCACTCCGCTTGAAATAAGATTGGGCTACTTTGAGATAGATATTGGCAGCTCCAGTTAGTTTTTCTTTTAAACTCAAATCGCTTGGATATTCTTTGACAGCCAGTTCGGCTACTAATTTCGGTAAAATCAACGCTTCCATTTTATTGAGGCAGCGTACCAGACGGATCGCATTGGAAATATCGCCATCCGCAATCATCCGGTCATTGGCAAAAGCCTGTGAAGTACTTTCCTGAAAAGAAAATACCAGAAAGGCATGGTGTAAATGCTTAAAGGTAATGGTGAGATCGGGTTTAGTCTTGCTGTTCTTCACCAACGCCAGTTGATGGTTTTCAGTCACTCTGGCAACAAAGGCCGGGCCATTCGGAAATACGTTCATTGAAAGGCTAAAATTGGCAGGAAACTGGGTGATTTCCTGTTGGATTTCTGCATCCACCTGACTGGCCATGACCAGACCGCGACCGATGATATCCATCATCAGTTTGACATAGGCAAGCTGCAAAGCAGGTTTTATGGATTTCTTCGCAATCACATGATAATCCTTATCTTGGTATTATTTGTTTAGAGTAAATACTCTAATTTATTTAAAGGTGAAATGCAAAGGCTTTATTTTTGTTCAATATTAATGTGTGTAAAGTAACCGCTACTGCTTAAACTTTCAATAATATCTTGACACAAGTCGGCAAATGTCGGTGGCTGACTCAGCAGGTCATGGATTCGAACCATTTCCAGCCCAGCGTAGCCACAGGGATTGATGGTCTGGAAACCGGTCAATTCGCAGTCAATATTGAGTGCCAAGCCATGGTAAGAACGCCCTTTACGGATTTTAAAGCCCAAAGAACCTATCTTGCGTTCTGCGACATAAACACCCGGTGCATTAGCTTTGGCATAGGATTCTATACCGTATTTTTTTAACAGGTCAATCATCAGCTGTTCGGCATAGGACACCAGTGTACGCACATTCCAGCCGAGACGATTTAGGTCAAACATAAAATAGGCCACCAGCTGCCCCGGACCATGCCAGGTGACCTGACCGCCACGATCTGTTTGTATAACAGGAATATTACTAGGAACCAGGATATGTTCCGGTTTACCCGCCTGACCTTGGGTTAATACATCATGGTGTTGTAAGATCCACAGCTCATCCGGGGTATGAGCATCACGGTTTTCGGTAAAATGTTTCATTTCCAGAAAACGGTCTTCATACGGCGTCAGCTGGTTGTACTGACGGATAATCAATTCAGGTTTTTGAACAGTTTCAGCCACGCTGTGAAAGTCCTTTTTGGGTCAAATTTATCAGATTCATTATAATGAATTGCAAGGCCAATAGAGCAATAGGGTAGGCTCCGAGTTCTATTTTTTTATTGTGGCTCATGGCGTAAAGCGCATAAAAAAGCACGCATATTTGCGTGCTTTTTTATTATGCTGATTACAGCGCTGTGCGAATGTGTTCGCAAGCTGCAAGGTCCGCATAAAGCGCATGAACTTGGTCAAGCTCTTCAAAACGAAGCTGCGCAGTAATAGAGTGATATTTACCTGTACGCGACGGCTGCACTTTTAAAGTCGTCTGGTCAAATTCAGGAAAATGCTTCACTAAAATTTCTACGACAGCACCGTGCAATTCTGTACCTGCATTACCAATGAGTTTAATTGGGTAGTCCATTGGAAATACCCAAAGATCTTCACGGAGTTCGCGAGATGGAGTGCGGTCTATCATAGTTCACCTCAAATTTTATAGACAAAGCCTGCAAAAGAGCAGGCTTTGAGATTCTCTTAAATACATAATGGAGACCCATAGCAATCTTTCAAGTCCCCATCACGCGTTAAGAATTAGTCGTTTTCCAGGAATGAACGCAGGTGTTCA
The DNA here is from genome assembly GCF_006864105.1 of Acinetobacter sp. RF14B. NCBI lineage: Bacteria > Pseudomonadati > Pseudomonadota > Gammaproteobacteria > Moraxellales > Moraxellaceae > Acinetobacter > Acinetobacter sp. RF14B. The sequence continues at coordinate 9,772 of NZ_SMTB01000021.1, forward strand.
GAACGGGAAGGGTGGCGTAATTTACGTAGTGCTTTCGCTTCAATCTGACGGATACGTTCACGGGTTACGTCAAATTGTTTACCGACTTCTTCCAGCGTGTGATCCGTTGGCATGTCGATACCGAAACGCATTTTCAGGACTTTCGCTTCACGCTCAGTCAGATTTTCCAGAACTTCACGGGTTGCTTCTTTCAAGCCTTCTGAGGTTGCTGCATCAACTGGTGAAGTGATGTTGCTATCCTCAATGAAATCACCCAGATGCGAATCTTCATCATCACCGATTGGTGTTTCCATCGAAATCGGCTCTTTGGCGATTTTCAGTACTTTACGTACTTTAACCTCGTCCATTTCCAGACGTTCGCCCAGTTCTTCAGGAGTCGGTTCGCGGCCCATTTCCTGAAGCAATTGACGCGATACACGGTTGATCTTGTTTATAGTTTCAATCATGTGTACTGGAATACGGATAGTACGCGCCTGGTCTGCGATTGAACGGGTAATCGCTTGACGAATCCACCAGGTGGCATAGGTCGAGAACTTGTAACCACGACGGTATTCGAACTTGTCTACAGCCTTCATCAGACCGATGTTACCTTCCTGAATCAGATCTAGGAACTGCAAGCCGCGGTTAGTGTATTTCTTGGCAATCGAAATCACCAGACGCAAGTTCGCTTCCACCATTTCTTTCTTGGCACGACGCGCTTTTGCTTCACCTACCGCCATACGTTTCGCAATCTCTTTGATGTCACGAACGCTTAAGCCAAGCTCATTTTCAATATCTGCAATTTTTTGCTGGAAGGCCAGTACGTCAGCACGAACTTTTTCCAGATAGCCTTTCTGATCAGCAGGTGCTTTTGCGATTTGCTCATCTAACCAGGCTGGATTTGATTCCTGGCCCGGGAATGTCGTACGGAACTGGGTACGGTCCATACGGCCACGACGGACTGCATAACGCATCACTTCACGTTCTGCACTACGGATCTGCTCATGCGTACCACGAATCATTTCAGAAATCAGATCAAACAGACGCGGTGTAAATTTGAACATCATGAACACAGATGCGAGTGCTTGCAGGGCTTCTTCGCCTTCTTTACTATTGCGGCCGTGTTTTTCCAGAACCGCTTTGGTGTTTTTCCAGGCATCTGAAAGTTCAGTAAAGCGGGCTCTGGCAATTTCTGGATCCGGACCTGAATCTGCTTCAGATTCCTCTTCAGTTTCAGCTTCTTCCTCTTCCTCGTCATCATCCAGTTTTACTTCTTTGGTGGACTTGGCGGCAGATGCTTTTTCCTCTGGAAGCTCAGCTTCCTCTTCGATAACTTCTGGAATTGCTTCATCAGTTTCAGGGTCTAAATACCCTGACAGAATGTCAGCCAGACGACGTTCGCCGGCTTCATAATCTTTATATTCTTGGAGTACAACGCCCACTGCATTTGGCCAGTAAGCAATCGAGTGCAGAATGTCACGGATACCTTCTTCAATCCGTTTTGCAATGCTAATTTCGCCTTCACGCGTTAAGAGCTCAACCGTCCCCATTTCACGCATATACATGCGTACAGGGTCAGTGGTACGACCTGGTTCATTTTCTACAGATGCAAGTACCGCTGCAGCTTCTTCTTCTGCAACTTCATCGGCAGCTTCTGCATTATCCTCAAACATCGCATCATCAGATTCAGGAGCGCGGTCATGGACAGGAATACCCACGTCATTCAGCATTTGAATGATGTCTTCAATCTGTTCGCTTTCTGTGATGGAGTCCGGGAGATGATCGTTAACCTCAGCGAAGGTTAAGTAACCTTGTTCTTTGCCTCGGCTAATCAGAGCCGCTACTTGAGAAGTAGGGGAAGTCATATCGCTCATCTTTGCTTACTCTCGTTGAATCTGTGGCAGTGAAAAACCGTGCATCATAGCACAATTCACTGAAATAATTTTGGAATTGATCAGTCAAGCATGATTTTATCAAAATGTTTGAAAGTACAATTGAATATGAATATTAGGCCTAAGTTTATCTTTTCAAGTGCATTTCCTGATCTTATTTTATAGAAATGTCTTTTATCTGGTGGATAAAAAACATTCAATACCTAATATGCTAATTAATACACAATTATGTAGTAGAAAAACAAGAGCCAATTGGTATACACATACAAAATATATAAATAAAACTTGACAAGTTTTAGAAGGCAAGATAAATAGCGCCTAGACCCATTATATTTTTCACTACGAGGTAGTTTTAGTGTCTTCAACAGATTTTGAGCTGGATGATAGCTACGGTGATGATGACGTTAATTTTGATGAAGCATCAAGTAAGCTGAGTGCGAAAGAATCATTGGAAAAACGCCGTCTGATTGATGAGTTGTTGTCTCAGCGCCGACTGGAACGTGAACTCAAAGATTTTGACTACGACTTCGACGATGATGACGATTTCGATGAGGAAGATTAGCCGATTTGGATTTAGCATGGACTGAATAAATGCTATGCTAAACCCTTCGGTTTTCTAAGTTTGGATATGAAATGAGTGCTTTAGATTTAGACCAGTTGAGTGAATATCTGGATGGCGACCAAAATGAGTATGGTCTGGATTTTGCAGCAACTCATGGTTTCCTGTGTGCAATTGCTGTCGGCCCACAGTTCGACAAATGGTTAGATGAGCTGTTTGAAGGTAACCAGAAAAAAGTACCTGCAGAAATCATCAATCAGGTAAAAACATGGTTAGAGGCAATTCGTCAAAGCTTGGCCAACGAAGAAGGAATCAGTTTCCCCTTCGAGATTGAAGAAGCAGATACCGATTCTAGTCTGGGGGACTGGAGTGTAGGTTTTGTTGACGCCATGTTCCTGAACGAAGAAGCCTGGTTCACTGAAGAGTTTGAAGAACAGCTGGTAGATTTGACTCTGCCAATTATGGTGTTTAGTGGCATTGATGAAGAAGATCCGCAAATGGAGTCTTTCCGTCGCAATGGTCAGCTTATGGATGAACTTGCAGAAGAAATCCCGGAAAACCTGAATGAGTTATATCTGATGTATCACACACCAGAATAATTCTGTAAAATAAAAAAAGCACCACTGGGTGCTTTTTTTATGTCTCGCTATTCTGGTGATAAGCCAATGGTTTTAGTTGTGACTTTATCTGAATGGCTTTAAGGTTGTTTTTGTTGAACTCGCCGAAACATAAGGGCGGTACAGCATCTCGCGTAAGATTTCTCTCTTGGAATACCAGTTACAACACCATGATGCTCAGGCTCAGCAATACACTGACCCCGAGACAGCCCCAAACCAGCTTTTTTTCCCCTCCCTTACTGGGTAAGTGTTGCTTCGTGTGCAAATTTGATCGGGGTTGCTACATCAGCAGCTCATATTGCAGTCATACTGCGTAGAGGATCAATTAGCATATTTTTTGCTGCTATTTCGTTATGCGTCCTCCAGTTAAAAGGGCGAAATTTCCTGCCTCACGTCAGCTAAAAATCTTGCCAGATCTATCCTGTATGTCGCAAACATCTATGAAGTGTCAACCGACTTTATTATCTTAAATAGGATATGTATTGTGTTCACTTAACCTGGAGGAGGAAGGTCAGTGAGTTTTGCTGTTTTATTAAAATGCTAATCTAAGAATTATAATATTCAGCAAGATACATTAGCATAAACTGGATGAGTGCCATTTGATACCAGCCAGTATTTTGACACCCATCCAGGAAAAGGCCAGTTTTAAGTAGGTTTCTTTAGAAATTTGGCCAGACTGTAGCGGGCATAGCCATTATAAGCGATATGAAAGACTAAGCCATGTAAGCCAATCAGGGCGGCGACCAAAAATGAATTTGGGCCTCTGCCTGCATAAGCTGTGGTTCGGAAAACTTCTTCAGTTTGTGGATGAAGCCAGATCATGACAAATAGAAAAATAAACCCGAAAGCCATCGCGATGGTGGTCGACCCCCATACCAGTTTACTTTTCTCTTCTTTGCTGGGTAAACGCTGTTGTGTTTTTACAAAATGGCGGGCACTCAGGAAAGCCGCAGCAATCAGGGCCGGGATCAGGATAATGACTCCCAGATTCAATATATAGATGAGGATGCCAATCAATATCACCAAGGCAAGATAAATAGTGGCAAAATATTTTAGATAATGCGACATTGTTCTAGCCTCCTTTAGTAGCGTCTGATTCAGGATGGCTGATTTTTACGCTGGTGTCTACGGTATAACATCCAGCTAATCAGCACTAGGACGATAGCGAGGATTACATAACTAACTTTGCTGAAGATTTGCTGCATCAGTTGCTGGTTCTCACCAAAATAAAAACCGACACAGGCCAGAAATGTGGTCCAGATGACCGTTCCTAAACTGCTATAGAACATGAATTTCCAGAAAGGCATACCGCTCATGCCAGCAGGAATACTGATCAGGGAGCGTACAGCAGGCACCATGCGGCCAAAAAATACAATCCGATGCCCATACTTTTCAAACCATTGCAGAGAGGTTTTGACATCTTTGGATTTGATAAACAGGAGTTTGCCATAACGGTCGACGAATTTGAAAATACTGTCATGATTGAATTTATAGCCAATCCAGTACAAGAGAGCGGCAGCGATTAAGGAACCGAAAGAGCCAGCAATAATCACTCCGCTTAGAAGCAATTGGCCTTGAGAAGCTGAATAGCCTGCAGAGGGCATAATGATTTCAGAGGGAATAGGAGGGAAGACATTGTCTAGAAACATCAGCAGGGCAATACCGAGGTAGCCCAGTTTTTCCATGACAGAGATAATCCATTCGGTTAGATTCATGGTAAATAAGTCAATAAAAAATAATCCCTATATGCTAAGGAGTATTTTTTATACAGTAAAGTTGAGATATATAACTGAGATCGCAGCAATTAACTGTGACTTAAGGTGTAGATATAAACTTTACGTAATAGATAGGCCAAACAGATCGGCAAAACACTTAGCAATAAAAAATGTACCGCGGTAGCATTAATGTGATAACTGACAAACAGGGCTAAAATTGCCCCAATCACGGTACCTAGAATGACAATAAATAAATGTGACTGGCGTTCAAGTTCCTCAGTAACCTGATTCATTCGTTGTAATTTTATATTTTCTTGAGTCTGGAATCTGACAATATTTTCAGAATCCGGTGCAAGTGAACTCGTCATTTTACGTTCCTTTTCATTTTAAATATTTAGTTATTAATGAAAGACTTAGGTGTTTAAAGGTGCTTGATTATAAGACTAGCAAGCTTGATCTGAAAAAAATGCGTGTCTTGGTAAATAATTAGTAAGCTTTTTATTGCGGATGTGTTTTTATGTAAATAAAAAGCCCTCCGAAGAGGGCTTATATATATTTGTTTACAAAGCTTGGTTTAAAGACGTTTACGTTTTGCCGCCAGAATTTGCGATTGACGCATGCGGAAACCTTCTTTTTGCTTCTCGGTGGTTTTATCAATGCAGTACACGCAGGAAACACCATGTTCATAGCTCGGCAGTGCTACTTCTTCTGGACTCAACGGCCAGCCACAGGCGTGACATTTGGTGTTCTGGCCCTCTTCCATGCCATGTGTGACCGCAGTACGGCCATCAAATACGAAACATTCACCTTCCCACATGCTTTCTTCAGGTGGTGTCTCTTCCAGGTATTTTAAGATGCCGCCTTTCAGGTGATAAACTTCGGTAAAGCCTTCTTGAAGCAAGAGAGAAGTTGATTTTTCACAGCGAATTCCGCCAGTACAGAACATGGCAATTTTCTTATCTTTATGCTGTTCCAGATTATTTTTCACGTATTCCGGGAATTCACGGAAAGTTTCAGTTTTTGGATCAATCGCGCCTTTAAATGTACCGGCTTTATATTCGTAATCGTTACGGGTGTCGACGAGAATCACGTCATCACGTGCAATCAGTTCATTCCATTCTTTAGGGTCCAGATAGTGGCCGACCAAATCGCGTGGTTTCACTTCTACGCCCAAGGTCACGATTTCTTGTTTCAGCTTGATTTTCATTTTCCGGAATGGTTTGTCAGAGCTGTGTGACTCTTTATATTCCATCTGTTCAAAACCTTCATCAAGCAGGAACTGATGAACTTGATCAATGGCAGCACGGTCACCCGCCACTGTGCCGTTAATGCCTTCACCTGCCACAATCAGAGTACCGCAAAGGTTGATGGTATTTACCAAGTCCAAAAGACGTTGTTGCAGATCCGCAGGATTCTGAACTTCTTTGAATTGATAAAGTGCGGCAACAACCCAACCAGTCGTCGCTTGCTGTTCTACAGGTGCAAGCTGTTCTACAGTAGCGTTCATGGAATACTCCAACGTAGCATGATAGTTTAAAAGGCGCATATTTTAACGTGATTCGGGTGAATAAGCGAGTAAAACACCGGCTTTTAACAGGCTTCAATTCATTCAGGAGAGCGTGTATAGTCATGCCGACCCAAGATTTTGGGACAATGATGCAAATGCTAAAAATTGCAGCACAGTTGGAGTAAGTTTTGAGTTCGGATCGTCGTATTGCATCTTTAACCCCTTGTGCAGGGCGTTGTTCTACCGTATTTGGAGATGCGGTCTGTCGTGGCTGTCGCCGTTTTAATCATGAAGTCATTCAGTGGAATACTTATACTGCTGACCAGCATAGCGTGGTCTGGCAGCGACTAGATATACAGTTAGACCAGATTTTAGTGCCGATGCTGCCCCATGCTGATTTAAAGCATGTAGAAAACTTTGTCCGTTCCAAACGTGTACGTTTGCGTGATGATGCCAGTAAAGGCCGAAAGTTGTATCATGCTTTAAAGCTGTGTGAAAAGAACCGCCATTTCACCGATGAAAGCGGGCTGGGCATTCATTATAAGCAAGTGCGTCCTCTTTGGCAGGAGTTTGAACGTCGGGTGCTGGCCTTGGCCCAAGCCAGTTATGACTTGGCCTTTTTACGGGCTGATAGCATTGGCCAGCATTTGATTCATTTACAAGAAGAGGACTAAGTCCTCTTTTTTTAATATAAAAATAGAGTAAGTGTCGCTGAGGAATCGGATGAATATCAGTGAATATATGCTGTATTGTCTGGCGGTCGTAATGATGATCGCCACGCCTGGGCCTGTTATGTTGCTGGTCGCCAGTGCTGGTTTAAAAGGTGGTTATCGGCATGCATTACAGACTATTTTTGGAACCAACCTGGCTTCGTTGGTGCTCATTGCTCTATCAGTACTCAGTCTAAAAGGTTTGCTGCTCATTAATGAACAATGGTGGGATGCTATCAAGCTATTGGGCTGCATATATATTGGCTATCTGGGCTTGCAGATTTTCCGAGAAGTCTGGCAAGGTCAGGTAGTACAGGGACATCAGTCTCTGTCGGCAGCATCTGGCGGTTTTCGTCGCGGCTTTCTGGTCGGAATTTCCAATCCTAAAGATATTCTTTTCTTCGCTGGCTTTTTTACGCAATTTATCGGGATTACGCCAAATCTTGATTTGAGTTTAATCATTTTGATTTTAAGCTGGGTTGTACTGGACTTTCTTTGCTTATCTATTGTGTATTTAGGTTTTAACCGTTTATCGCACTCTCGTTTTTATCCATATTTGCTGGCAGGGTGTGGTATGATTCTGGTCATGGTTGCCTTTTATGGTATTTATAGTTTGCTGACTTAGTTATAAAATAAATAAAAACAAAGATATAGGTAAGTGAGATTTAACGATCCTGTCTGGAAGAGTCAGTAAAAATTATGCTAAGGTAAAATCAAATAAAACTGAACCGCTCAGAATGTCTAAAACAATCATAAAGTCAGACCATCCATTTTCACTCCTGCTATTTACTCAACCTGCTGTTATTCAATACCTACAGATCATTGGAATTGGGCTGATCGCTGTCAGTATTGTATATCTGCTGGCTGCGAACTGGTGGATGCTTCCCAAGTGGGTACAGCTCCTGATTCCACAAGCCTTAGTGCTGACTTCGGCATTGCTCAGCATACGCTTTAGCGCACGAGAAATGGTAAGACAAAGTCTAGATGGTGTTGTGGGGCTGATGCTGGGATTAAGCCTAGCGGTGATAGGGCAGATTTATCAAACAGGTGCGGATAGTTATCAGCTTTTTTTATTGTGGGCTTTATTGCTCTTGCCTTGGTTGTATCGTCCGAATATTGGTGTTTTTGCTTTATTTTGTGTGATTAGCCAGCTGGCACTGTATCTGTATTTCAAGCAGAGCTTCTGGATGGAACGTGCCGAGCCTGCCTATTGGTTGGCTCTGAATGTACTCACCGGTGTTAGCTTTTTCTATGCACTGCGATTTTATTCGGTTTTGCGTTATCTGTTGATTGTGGCTGTGGTGATAATTTCCATAGTGAGTATGTTCCAGTTTATCAACTCGAACTCTATCTGGTATTTAGGTTCGGTATTAAGCTTACCCTTCATATTCAGTGCTTATTTTTACAGCCTTGGTAAGCAGCTGGAAACCAGCTTGCTGGTGGCTGGACTCGCGCTGAGTATGAGTGTGCTGATCTTGGATCTGACCAAGTCCTATTTGCAGGAATCAGCCGGAGGCTTGCTGGTTCTGGCTGTACTGATCTTTGCTTGGTTCGCTGGGATCAGTGGCTTGTTGATGAAGCTCCTCCCCAAAAGCAGGTTTTCAGTGATTCCACTGGCGCTAGGTGCATGGATTACTGGAATCATTCTGGCTGCCTTACTGCTGACTTATTGGAAAAGTTTTTCCATTTTTATGGGTGCGGTTTTTATCGTAGCTGCCTGCTGGTTGATTCATACCAGGAACTCTGTTTTTCTGCGCCAGTTTGCGTATTGTTTGTGGCTATGTGGTCAGGCCGCCGTTCTGATTCATATGGAGTGGCTAACAGATAGCCTGGTGCTGATCTGGCTGATTCAGCTAGGTATTACGCTGCTGAGTATGCGGAGCCGTATGCATTGGTGGGTGGTGTTGTTGCAATTATTAATGGCACATATTTTAGCGATTGCAACCTTCTATTCAAAAACACAGCATGATCAGTTGTTGCTGATTGCGATGTCAATCAATTATCTGATTCTCATCGTTATTTTAATAAGTACCAGCTATTGGCTGGAATCCCGCTATAGCAAAAGCATACAGTTATGGATGATCTGCATACTGGCAGCCACCGCGATATTACAAACTTTATTTAAGCAGGAGATGATTCATCCAGCTGATCATTCTTACCTTGAAAATCTCATGGTTTTTTATGCTTTACCGGCAATATGGCTACTGAGCTTTATTCTGCTATATAAACAGCAATTTAATCGGCATTTCCTGTGGCTGGTTCCCGTCTTGGGAATAGTATTAATCTGGCTGGGCTATTTTGAAATTTTAATAATTCTGCTGCTGATGGCGTGGGCGATTGTTTATCGGCACGTTTGGATACAGGCGCTGTCCATCTTGCTGCTGGTCTTCTGGTTATGGATGCTGTATTACAATCTGGGTCTAAGCTTTCTTTTTAAAAGTCTCAGTATTTTTGCATCCGGGCTGCTGGTACTGCTGCTGGCTTATGTTTTAAACCGACCAATGCTGGAAGGTAGAGAAGGAGAGCCCAGATGAAAAAGTTTCTTCCTCTTTATTTGGCCATCTTGAATATAGCCTTGTTTAGTGGACTGATTTTGCAGCATGAATGGCATTTAAGAAATAGCCAGAGTATGTTCGTTGAATTGATGCCTGTAGATCCACGCTCTATACTTCAGGGAGATTATATGGTCCTGAGCTATCAGCTGCATTTTGGTGCTGCAGCGAGGCAGAGTAGCCAACGATCTTTCTCGGATCTTCGTATTGACGATTTTGAAAATCAGTCCCAGGTGCTAAGTTATGTGCAGCTGGATAAACAGCGCAGAGTGATCACGACCAGTTTTGATCAAAGGCATCTTAGTGGGTCAGCAGCATTTAGCAAGCTTGTTTTGAAAAATCCCCGTAATACTTTTGAGAGCTTATATCCTGCTGCCAACAGTTTTATGTTCGCTGAAGGGCTGGAGTCCTGTTATCGCAATGCTAAATTTGCTGAATTAAAAGTACAGGAAAATGGTGAAGCCGTCCTAGTGGATCTGGTCGATCAGCAGCTTAACTCCTTGAATTGTAAAACTCGTAAAAGCTGGTGGCAGGACAGTTGATCTCTTGTAGAGGGGAAATATTTTTAGCAATAAAAAAGCCCGCAAGATGCGGGCTTTTGAATCTTGAGTGATCAATTACGCTACTTGTACTGGAATACAGTTAGCAGTGTGATTCACCGTATTGTCCGGATTTGCATAAACCAGACGTGGTTTATGTGCATTGGCTTCAGCTTCAGTAAAATCACCAAAGGTGGCAATAATAATGATATCGCCAACATCGGCCTGATGTGCTGCACCACCATTCACTGAAATAATTCCGGAATTATCTTCACCACGAATTGCATAAGTAGTAAAGCGTTTACCATTGGTCACGTTCCATACATGAATTTCTTCATATTCACGAATACCAGCCAAATCCATTAAAACGCCATCAATTGCACATGAACCTTCATAGTGTAATTCTGCATGTGTAACAAAAGCGCGGTGAATTTTGCATTTTAATAAACGAGATAGCATGGCTAGCGTCCCCTTAGTTGACCTAAGATTTTGACCTTATGGTTGAATCAGTTTCTACGGCACTGGATCAGTGAGTAGGCTTGCGCATTTTGCGCCTAAACGCCTTGCAAGGCAAGCGTAATTGTCCAGCAATTATTGAATGTTCAGTTCGGTTTATAGGCATTAATTTGATTCATGGCTTGCTGTACTTCACCGTTAACCAGCATTTTGGTACGGGCCAGTACGTGTGCAATAGCATCATCCATTAAACCCTGTTCACTACTTGGTGCCTTACTCAGAACATGGCCAGAAACCCGTTCTTTAGTGCCCGGATGACCAATCCCAATACGTAAACGATGGAAGTTTGCACCGATATGCGGCACGATATCGCGTAAACCATTATGTCCACCATGGCCACCGCCAGTTTTTAGGCGAATGATGCCGGGATTCATATCCAGCTCATCGTGGGCGATCAGGATCGATTCTGGTGCGATATTGTAGAATTTAGCGAAAGGAACAACACTTTTACCAGAAAGGTTCATAAAGGTTGTAGGCATGAGAAGACGAACATCCTGTCCTTCAATATTGCCACGCCCGCTGATTCCATTAAATTTCGGGTCTTTTTTAAGGCTAATGCCATATTGATCTGCAAGACGTTCTACAAACCAGAAGCCTGCATTATGGCGGGTTTGGGCATACTCAGAACCTGGGTTACCCAAACCGACAATCAGTGAAATACTAGACACTAATTTACACCATCAACACTTATGCGCGTTTGAAGTCAGCGTGCATTGGTGTGTTTTTAGCTGGGTGACGCTGTAACGCTTGGATTTTCACGTTTTCAACGTTATCACCTACTTTAACTTCAATCACTTCTTCAAAAAAAGCGTTGTTTTCTAAAGCTTTAACAAGCTCACGAAGTTCAAGTGTAATAGCTACAGGCTCAGCAGCACCACCGTAGATGATAGCAGGTACTTTAGCAGCATTGCGAAGGCGGCGGCTCGAACCTTTCCCTTGTAATGCTACTTCACGTGCTTCTGCGTTTAATACGAAGTTTGCCATGATAGACATCCTATTTAAGTTAAATGAACCAGATCTGCGACCGATCTGGTGATACAAAGCCCTGCCAAATGGCAGGGCTTTAGAAATTCAGCGCACTATTATAGATAAGAATCGAACATTGCGCTAATAGATTCTTCGTTGTTGATACGACGGATCGTTTCAGCAACCATGCTTGCAACCGAAACCTGACGGATTTTGCCCAGATTCTGAGCTTCTTCTGAAAGCGGGATGGTGTCAGTGACTACCAGCTCGTCAATTACAGAGTTTTTCAGGTTTTCAATGGCTTTGCCAGACAGTACAGGGTGAGTAGCATAGGCAACAACTTTGCGTGCACCGAAAGTTTTCAGTGCATCTGCTGCTTTACACAGGGTACCTGCCGTATCGACCATGTCATCGACAATGACACAGTCGCGATCTTTCACGTCACCAATCAAATGCATCACTTGTGATTCATTCGCTTTTTGACGACGTTTATCAATAATCGCAAGATCGATATCGCCCATCTGTTTTGCAACAGCACGTGCACGGACTACACCCCCAACGTCAGGAGAAACAACCATCAGGTTATTATGTGACTGCTGGCGCAGGTCAGCAAGCAATGCTGGTGTACCATAGATGTTGTCGACAGGAATATCGAAGAAACCTTGAATCTGGTCAGCATGCAGGTCAATCATCACCACACGGTCAATACCGACGGTAGTCAACATGTCTGCAACAACTTTTGCAGTAATTGGTACACGGCTTGAACGAGGACGACGGTCTTGGCGGGCATAACCGAAGTAAGGGATCACGGCAGTAATACGACCAGCACTTGCACGACGCAATGCATCAGCCATCACCAGGATTTCCATCAGGTTATCGTTGGTAGGGGCACAAGTAGGTTGTACGATGAATACGTCTTTACCACGAACATTTTCAGTAATCTCAACAGCGATTTCGCCATCAGAGAACTGACCTACAGAGGCAGCGCCTAGAGGAATATGTAAATGACTTACGACTTTTTGAGCGAATTGTGGATGTGCAGTTCCACTAAAAACGACAAGATTGGGCATGAAGCACCCTTGGCGGTTGGTATGTATGGAAGTAGATGGCAGGGGTAGCTGGATTCGAACCAACGGATGCCGAGATCAAAACCCGGTGCCTTACCACTTGGCGATACCCCTAATGCGGCAGAACTTTAATATTTTTGCGATGTTATGTCAAGGTAAATTAACAGTCTTACCGCAAATAGATGTTCTGTCTTTTTTCGAGAAATGGCAGGGGTAGCTGGATTCGAACCAACGGATGCCGAGATCAAAACCCGGTGCCTTACCACTTGGCGATACCCCTAGATTTGATGAATGTAAATGGCAGGGGTAGCTGGATTCGAACCAACGGATGCCGAGATCAAAACCCGGTGCCTTACCACTTGGCGATACCCCTAATACATACATCTACAGGTGAAAAATGGCAGGGGTAGCTGGATTCGAACCAACGGATGCCGAGATCAAAACCCGGTGCCTTACCACTTGGCGATACCCCTATTGAACTTTGAATTGACGTAAAGGGGATTCTTGTAAACTGTCCACCAGGTAAGCTTTACATGGCGCATTTACCAGAATATCCGCGATATTCAATTCATCAGTTACCTCAATAAACACGCAGGCACCTGTACCTGTCAACTTTGCAACTCCGAACTGGTCAAGATATTGCATGGCTGCATCGACTTCCGGATATAGGCTTCTCGCTACTGGCTCAAAGTTATTTCCAAAATCAGATGGTGTTTGCTGATAGGCGCAAAATTTAGATGGCTTCGTGTCTCTTGTCAACATTTTTTGTGAAAAAAGCTGTTGAGTGCTGATAAAACAGTCAGGTTTTAATACAATGAATTTTTTTTGATCTAAGTCTATGAATGTTAAGTGTTCACCAATGCCTTCGGCCCAAGCATTCAGACCATGCACAAAAATGGGAACATCTGCCCCGAGCTTTAGCCCAAGTTCGGCAAGTTGCCCGGTGCTAAGGCCACATTGCCAGAGCTGGTTGACCACAATCAGCGTTGTGGCTGCATTGGAAGAGCCGCCGCCAAGACCTGCACCCATTGGAATATTTTTTTCTATATGAATGCTTAAACCACAAGGAGTCTTGGCATGGGGCCGTAACATCTGCACGGCGCGATAAATCAGGTTGTGTTCCTGATCGACCGAAGCCAGTCCCTCAATCTGAATCGCATCATCAGCGCTTTGTTCAAACTCCAGCCAGTCATATAAGTTAATCAGCTGGAAAATGGTTTGCAGCTCATGATAACCATCCGGCCGGCGACCGGTAATATGTAAAAACAAATTCAGCTTTGCAGGGGAGGGAACACGAATCATCATATCTGGATCAGAGCAGTTAACGGTTTTGAATCAGCATTGTAATACGGTTTTCACCACCGTTCTCAAGCGCGTGTTTTAAAATCAGGCGGTTTGGCAGTTTTGCCTGCTGGTTATAGCTTAGCTCTACCCTCCATTGATCTTCTATAATCTGGCTGATGCGCTGGGCACTATCTTTCTGGATTTGAGCAGCCTGAGTGGAAGGACGCGCCTGTACCCAGTCCACCAGATGGCTTATGGGTGCCTGCCAGCCAGTTGCACGTTGCAGCAGTTCCTCAGCGCTTTCCGCTTGAATCAGTCCGGTTTTTGCGCTATTTAAAGTGACTTGGCCGGGTTTGCCTGAAATCTGGGTTCGACCCACGCCTAAAATGCCAGTCAGTTCGATGTCAAATTCTTCCTGCTGCTGTACCCAGGTGAAAAAAGCACTGCCACTTTGCTGTGGGGTGCGTACGCCGATTTTCCCCTGTAACTGGAACTGGTTTTCTGCTTCCAGTACCGTACCGGTGGTCGGTGCTTGAGGCTGGACAATGTGCTGGCAGCCCGTCATGAATAAGGCAGTGGCTGCAAACATGCTGCAGCCTAAAGAGTTCCAATAGCGCATAGGTGTAGTTACCTGTTGTTTATTGTGGTGCTAACAATAACGAATTAAGTTGTTCTAATTCGGGGGCATTTGCGTGGTTTTGTTGTAGTTGTTGTAACACTTGATGAAATTGCTGTAAATCTCCATGCATATATAAGGCACGTGCATAACGTATTCCGATCTTAAGACTGGCATTTAGCGTATAAGCTTTGGCCAGCACCTGGGAAGCTTTAGCAAAGTCATTTTGCAAATAGCAGATATAGCCATAAGTATCCAGAATTGATGCCTGTTCCGGTGCATATTCCAGGGCCAGCTCTGCATAATGTCGTGCTTCTTCAAGGCGGCGATTTTGCATGGCGAGGGTGTAGGCATAAGCATTCAGATAGGTTGGGCTATGCGGCTCAATTTTGAGCAGGGCTTGCAGCAGTTTATCCAGCTTGTTGCGGTCTGCAAAAGGATCAAGCAACAGTACTTGGGCATAGATCAGCTCCGGGTCATCCGGTAGGTTGTTGCTGGCTTCTTCCAGAAGACGAATCGCAGCCTTTTTATTGTCCATACGCTTCAGGATGTCGGCTTGGGCCAGATACAGAAAACTGGTGTGCTGTGGATAATTCACCCGTTCCTGGGTCAGGAAACGTAAAGCATCATGCAGTTTGTCCTGCTTGGCAAAGATGGAAATAATATTACGCCGAGAGACAATATACAGGCTGCCATCTACCAGTCGATAATAGGCTTTTGCTGTTTCATAATGTTGTTTACGTTCGGCATTCACAGCCAGATAGTAATAGGCTTCGTTTTGATACTGCGCCGAATAGCGTAGCTCGACCAGATATTTTTCAGCCTGTTCATATTCTTTTAAATCAATACTGGTCAGACCGGCAATAAACAGGGCTTCTTCAGCAGTCGGCCATTTCTTTAAAATATCCTGCAATTTTTTTAAGGCAGTCACTGAATCATTCAGTTTGATGCGGTATTTTACTTCAGCCAGTCGCACCTCAAGGTTGTTACGATGTTTACGGCTGGATTTTTCATACCATTTTAGCGTCTCGTTATAATCGCCCATGGCATCCAGCAGGTTGGCTTTGAGCAGTATGTAGCCGGTTGTCTTCGGTCTTTTTCTGAGTGCTTGTCCAATGGTTTCCAGTGCTTGAGCCAGCTGGCCATTTTGGGCTTCAAGGCCGGCAATCAGAACAAGAATCGAGGGGTTGTTTTTAGCACTGCTTTTGCTGAGCGCATTGATCAGGTAGGCGCGGTCCTCAGAATCTTCAGGGGAAATTCCGGCCAGAATCTCTTCCAGATCTGCGCTGTCATCAATGTGCAGGATTTTCTCCAGCGTTTCTGCGGCCAGCTCATACTCATGTGCTTTTAAGGCGATGTGCGACAAGTAGAACAATGCGGGCACATCTTGCGGTTCCTGAACCACCCAGTGCGTGGAAATGTCCAGTGCCGCAGATAGGTCATCGTGTTCCAGGGCAATATTGAGTGCGCGCTCTTTCACGGCGGTGGAATTACTTTTAATCGCCAGCACGGTATAGTTATGCAGGGCAGTTGGAATATCATGATAGGCCAGCGCAAACTCAGCCACCATACTTTGCTTTATGGCATCATAATTCTGATTTGCATGGTAGGCTGTTCCTGCTGCATGAAGATGCACAGTTGAAACCATGCTCCCTACCAGCAAGAATGTGGTAGAATATTGCTTAATTGTAGGCCCGTTCATACGGCTAGCTGTTTGACGCAATTTTTCTTGATCCAAGTAATGCTTTTTATGACACCGATGTTGCACAATAGCATAAATTTATTGAAATGATGACCTGATATGTCTTTCTTTGCATTGGGTGTCAACCATCAAACTGCCTCTGTAGAGCTACGCGAACAGATAGCATTTAATCCTGAAAAATTAAGTGCCTTGCTCGCTGCACAGAGCCAACACCCTGAATTAAACGATATGGTGGTGGTCTCTACATGTAACCGGACCGAAGTTTACGCGATGTCGGACAATGTCGACATCGTGCTGAACTGGCTTGCCCAAAAAAATGGGGTTGATGTCAAACAACTGCAAAATCATGTCTATCGTTATGAAAATGCTCAGGCGGTTACACATTTGATGCGGGTAGCCAGCGGTCTGGACTCACTGATGCTTGGGGAACCTCAAATTCTGGGACAGGTTAAGTCTGCTTTAACGCTGGCCAAAGAAGCCGAAATCGTTTCTCAGGACTTAAACCGTATTTTTGAATATGCTTTCTATGCAGCCAAACGCGTGCGTTCGGAAACTGCTGTAGGAAGCCATGCTGTTTCTATGGGTTATGCCGTTGCCCAGCTGGCCATTCAGGTGTTTAGTCACCCTGAAAAGCTGACTATTCTGGTGGTTGCAGCAGGAGAGATGAACAGTCTGGTGGCCAAATACCTTGCGGAAATGGGGGTGGGCAAGATCATTATCTGTAACCGTACCCAGGCACGTGCTGAAACTCTGGCTCAGGAAATTGCCCATCGGGTTGATGTGGAAATTATTGACTTTGACCAGCTGGCGGCTCATCTGCATCGTGCTGATGTGATTTCCAGCTGCACCGGTAGTCTGCACCAGGTAATTCCTTATGCCGATGTCAAAGCCGCTTTGAAGAAACGCCGTTATCAGCAAATGTTATTGGTGGACCTGGCTGTACCGCGTGATATTGATCCGAAAATTGAAAAACTGGATGGGGTTTATCTCTACGGTGTAGATGATCTGCAAAGTGTGATTGATGAGAATCTGGCGCAGCGTCGTCAGGCAGCCGTTGAAGCAGAAGTGATGGTCAATCAGTTGGCTACTGAGCTGATGACCCAGCAAAAGGTCAATCAGGCGGGTAGCACCATTCATGCCTATCGCGAACATGGTGAAGTTCTGCGTCAGGAAGAGCTGCAACTTGCGACCCAGCGCATTGCCAAGGGAGAAAATGCAGAGAAAGTATTGGCCGAGTTTTCTCATCGTCTGACCCAGAAACTGCTGCATCCGACTTCGATTTTGTTACGTGAAGCCGCAAAAGCAGAAGATCCAGGTATTTTTGAACTGATGCGTGATAACCTGCATGATGTGATGGATAAGCGCCGCAAGCCGAAGCATGAGGATTTATCCTTGATGGATAAGACTATAGATATTTAACGAAAGACTGCTATTACTCTTGTTATTTTCTTGCCCGATAGCTTTTTCTGGTGGATTTATCTTGCAGAGTGCTGACTTTATTTGCTGGCCGAAACACTAGCAGGTTTTGCAAAATGCTTTCCTAGCAAGCGCTTCAAATTCTATTTCCAAACTATATCTTTAATCGGGTTTCGCTAGAAAAATGGCAGATGCAATATAGGTCTGAAACTTTGATAGAGAGCTAAAAATGATAATTATAGTAGCGCTTAATCTTCCAGCAGAGTCATTGAGCGCTTTTTATCAATTTCATAAATCTGCATCTTGAGATTTTTCATTTCTGCAATGCTATTAAATTTTTTCGATCTGATCTTGTGCTGTAAGCACTGATATTGCAACTTGATTGAAAAGTCAGCAGCCAGCTTGTCCGCCTGTTCCGGGGAGGAGGTATAGTCACTGACATTGGCATGTTGCAGAATATGCTGCAATTCACGATGATAGGCCGCACAGGCCCCGAGTACATAATAAATCGAAAGCTCGGGATCATCCGGTAATTCATCAAAAATAATATTCAGAATATTCAGTATTTTAAACAGTAGCTGATCGGGCGAAATCAGGGCACGCAAAGGCTCAAAATGAATATACAGATAGGGGTGATTCATTAAAATTGCAATGACATATTCTTCAGCATCAATCTTGGTACTAAAGCTTAAAGAGGCGTCATTATTGACTTTGGGTTGCCACTTTCGACTAAAGCCTAATTTTTCCCGGAAAAACTGCTGCAGCAGATAGCGAAATGAGCCTGTTTTGGGCAACAGTTCAGTTAGCTGGCGCAGTTCACCCATGACCTGACTTTTGCCTTCGGGCGTGGCCACATCATGGTTTCGGGTCAGGTGAGCAAAGACAAAGTCCGAAAGCAGCGGGGCCTGATCCAGTAAACGGCGGAAATTTTCCAGTCCTTCACGGCGAATTAACGAGTCTGGGTCATGATCATCCGGCAGGACAAAGAACTTAAGTTCACGGCCATCATTTAAGAGCGGCAGGGCAATTTCCAGAGTACGCCGTGCAGCTTTTTGTCCGGCGGCATCACCATCAAAGGCAATCGTAATCCGATTATTCTGCTTAAACAGGATGTTCAGATGTTCAGTATTACTGGCTGTACCCAGGGTCGCCACGGCACCATGGATGCCGGCTTGCTGTAAGGCAATCACATCCATATAACCTTCGACCATTAGCCAGTCTTGGGCTTTTTGCTTGCGGCCTTCGTATAAACCGTATAGCAGCTGGTTTTTATGGAAAACTTCTGAATCTGGCGAGTTGATATATTTGGGCTTGATTTCATTATTTAGCGCACGGCCACCGAAACCGACGATCCGGCCTTTGCTGTCACGAATCGGAAAGATGACGCGGTCACGTAGCAGGTCGAAATCCCGGCCACTGTCACTGGTCCGAATCAGGCCCAGCAGTTTGAGTCCCTGAATATCCTGTGGAAAGGCTTTTTCCAGATGTTGCCAGTCCTCGGGGGCATAGCCTAAGCGCCAGTAGGCCACAGTTTCATGACTTAAACCGCGCTGTTTAAAATATTGCTGGGCATTTGGGCTGTGAGGTAACTGGCGTTCATAAAACTGTGCAATATTTTCCAGTAAGTCATACAGGTTGCCGTCAGCCTGACTTTCTACAGCTGGCATTTGCTCAAAAGAGGCAAATGGATCATCGGTATAAAATTCAGGGTCTGGCGCCTGAATTTCAGCAAAAGGGTCAAAATAAGCCGCTTGTTCAGGTGCAGGATTTGCGGGTAGATTTGTTGTTTTTACAGGCGGCGCTGTGACCGGCTTGGGCTTGGCTTCACGCTTGTATTTCAGCCGGTTGGAATCTTTATTGTCTTTAGGCAGTTCAATCCCGGTCTGGCTGGACAGTTCTTTCATCACCTCGACGAAATTACGGCTGCCAATATCCATCAAAAAGCGGATGGCATTTCCGTTGGCCTGACAGCCGAAACAGTGAAAATACTGCTTGTCGCGATAGACGTGGAAAGAAGGTGACTTTTCCTGATGGAAGGGGCAGCAGCCCGAATAGGTACGGCCAGTCTTTTTTAATTTCACGTATTGACCAATCACATCGACAATGTCGGTGCGATCGAGAATCTGATCAATCGTATGCTGAGGAATGGCCATGGTGTATTGAGCTGCTCGTGCTGCGTTTCTAAATTCTAAATCATTGAAAAAATGAGAATAGTCTAATGGAACTGTCGTCTTGTAAATTCCTTTGTATACCTTTTGAGCAGATTGTTCAAGCATTGCCCGGACAAAACAAAAGGGCAAGTATGATACCTTGCCCTTAATAAAATTGCACCTCGAACCGTGACCTGATTGAACGGTTCTGTCAGACCTAGTCTTCGCTCTCCGGACGGTCCAGTAAGCCAAATGATATGCGGTTGGTCCAGCTGCGTTTTGGTGGTTCAAGTTCTGCTGGCTGGCTTGTAGTATCAGTTGCCGTGCTGGCACCTTTACCAAAGATACCCAAAGTCGCACGGTTCAGGAGGCTGCCTTCATGACGCGCTGCGCGCAGGTTGACCTCACCATTGGCTTTCACCAGATTCGGATAGTTCAGCTTCAAAACTTCAATATACTGCTGCGAAGTTGCTTTATCTCCCAGCTTGTCATATCCATAGGCGACTGTGGCCAAAGCTTCCGGAATCTGAGGTGTTTTCGGATAGTGTTCGATCACCCACAATGAGCGTTCTACAGCAGCCAGATACGCCTTACGTTTCAGGTTGAAACGCGCTGCACTCATTTCATGCTCTGCCAGTTCCTGACCGATAAACTGCATACGTTGCGCGGCATCTACTGCATAACTGCTGGATGGATGGCGGCGAATGAAATCGACAAAGTTCTGGTAGGCCAGTTTCAGATAACTGACATCACGGTGCGACTGTTTTAGTGAGGTATAACGCATCAGGCCATTATAGTTCTGTTCCATATTGGCCACACCACGCACATAATAGGCATAGTCTACGTTAGGGTGCTGCGGGTTTAGACGGATAAAACGTTCAGCCAGTGCGACAGCACCCTCAAAATCTTTTTGCTGGAATTTGACATAGAGCAGCTTAAGCTGGGCCTGCGGTGCATATTGGCTGGTCGGAAAATAGGTTTCCAGTGCTTCAAGCTGTTTTGCTGCATCACTATATTGATTACGATCTAGCGCTTTCTGTGCTTTTTGAATATAAACTTGTTCGCTAGACTCTGGACCTTTGTCCACGACTTCTTTTTTGGGATTACTGCTACAGCCTACCATTGCCGATGCAACGCCTAACGTAATTGCAAGCATTGTCATTTTATAATGTGGTAGCGACATAAAAATTCCTCTGTTAATACGGGCAATGAGCTACAATTGCACTATTAAACCACTTTTGTCTGAATGAGCAAATGAGTCAAGCACAATCTTCCAATTCTAATATCCCTGAGACTGATTTCAATTTACTTGAAGATTCTGAGGATGCAGATAACCATACTTCAGAACCAACTGCAACACGTTTATCGTTGCAATTTCAATTGGATGAAACTTATATCGGCCTGCGTATCGACCAGATTGCTGCAATGGTCTGGAGTGACTTTTCTCGGGAAAAACTCAAGCAGTGGATTAAAGAGGGCAATTTATTGGTGAATGGTCAACCAGTTAAGCCCAAATTTAAAAGTGACGGTTTTGAAACATTAACACTCAATGTTGAGCTTGAATCACAGACCCGTAGCCTGCCGGAAGATATTCCGTTAAACATTGTATATGAAGATGATGACATTATTGTCATTAACAAGCCGGTGGGTATGGTGGTGCATCCGGGTGCAGGCAATACTTCAGGAACTCTGGTCAATGCCTTATTGCATCATTATCCGAAATCGTCTGAGCTGGCACGCGCAGGTTTAGTACACCGAATCGACAAAGACACCAGTGGTTTATTGGTGGTGGCAAAAAACCTTGAGGCTCAGTTTGCTTTAAGTAAACAGCTGGAAAAGAAATCGGTATATCGTCTGTATGATCTGGTGGTTTACGGCAATATTATTGCTGGTGGCACCATTGATGAACCGATTAAACGCCACCCGGTGGATCGCGTCAAAATGGCGGTATTGCCCGGTGGTAAAGATGCCATCACACATTACAACGTAAAAGAGCGCTTCCAGCATTTCACCCGTGTTCAGGCGCGTCTGGAAACTGGTCGTACTCATCAGATTCGTGTGCATTTTAGCTATTTAGGCTATGGCCTGCTTGGCGATCAGGTATATATGCCGCGTGTACGTTTACCGGCAGGTGCATCGCAGCTCCTTGAAGATACTCTACGCGGTTTTAAGCGTCAGGCCTTGCATGCCGCTAAGCTCGGACTGGTTCATCCACGTACCCATGAGGAAATGATGTTTGAAGCGCCGTGGCCAGAAGATTTCGCCCATCTGGTTGAAGTACTGCGTAGCGAAAACAAAGCGTATTAATTTTTCTATCTAGGCCGTCATCAGTATAAGGAATCGAGATGCAATTTGTCGCAGGACTTCCTCAAGGGGTATATGTGGGTCAGACCCGTGTCCATCATGATCAGGTTCAGCCATCTATGCAGCCGGAACTGGCAGGTTTTAACCTGGCATTGCATGTGAATGATGAGGCTGCACGTGTCTACAAGCACCGCATTCAGCTGCTACAGGATTTTCAGCCTTTCGGTGTGGATAAAATCACCTGGATGACCCAGACGCATAGCACGATTTGCCATACTATTAATGAACAGCTCCCGTTTGAAGCACTGGTGGGAGATGGTCTGGTGACGCAGCGTAAAGCGCATGCCCTCATAATGATGACGGCAGACTGTTTGCCGGTGGTGCTGGTGAATCAGGAAGGAACCGAGGTTGCCAACCTGCATGCT
>NZ_SMTB01000219.1:0-568 GCF_006864105.1 Acinetobacter sp. RF14B
GAATGCCGTCTTTCGTTTTTTGAACCTTCAGCATGTACAGCGCAGCCAGGTCATCATTTGTGTCCTTCTGCACGCGCTGTATCTGCTGTATGGTGGCGCTCTGGTCCTCCAGCGTTTTGTTGACCGTCTGTGTGATTTCATTGCGGGTTTCCGTGATGCTGGTCTTCATCTCCGCCATCTCATCTGCAAGCTGGCTGTTATCTATCAGTTCCCACAACTCCTGAGCCAGATGCGTTTTTCCTTTTTCTCCTCTGAAAAAGTCCAGATACCCTTCTGCATCATTGCTGGCCTGCCCGAGGGCTTCCACAAACGCAGATTTCCCCACCAGGTTGACGCTGCGCACGTAAAACCAGAATTCCTTCCCGGGCTTAATGTGCGGGCCGGATACACTCCACTGACTGCCGGTCCCCAGATAACGGGCAGAGGTTTCCACCTGAGATGTGTCTGCGATTTTTGTCTCCGAAAACCAGAACTCAAACTGTACCGTCGGATCATAAACCGCAAGATGCGGCGTGGCGGTTATCTGAAAATAGCCCGGTGTCAGCTCAATCCGAGACGGCGCTGCCGG
>NZ_SMTB01000220.1:0-567 GCF_006864105.1 Acinetobacter sp. RF14B
TCGCTCAGGAGAGGGAATTTCGCTTATTAAATTGAGAACATGACAAGTCTCCCCCTTCTCAAAGGAGGATTTAAAGTGATTGGCGACGTTAATAAGTCCTAAGTTTGAGTCCGGCGATAGAAGATACTATCTTTGATAGTCATGTTGTTTTTGGTGTGAAATATTTAGATTAATTCTATGATTAAAGTTATGGAAATTAAATGATAATCTTTCTCCCTTTGATTTTTAAGTTTTACTATTTTGTGGGTTATAATTTAATCCATAGCTGATTAATACAAAGAGGCGAAATTTATATGGGGATTGCTGAACAGGATGTTAATGCACGTTTAATTTTACTTGTATACGAAGCATTATTAAGATCTTTTTGGAGAAAACAAACCTTAAAGAGTTTTTTAAGAAATACAGGTATAAGCGAGCATATAATTTCAAGTTGGGGAGTTGGAGAAACAAAACGTGAATTTTTAGATAGGTTGTTTACTGCCCTATCAAAAAATCAGAAAGGTAAATCTGTTGTGCTTAAATGGGCTCATGAATTATCTGAACAAAGAACTTTTCCTGATCTTCGAG
>NZ_SMTB01000221.1:0-566 GCF_006864105.1 Acinetobacter sp. RF14B
GTTGCGTAAACCGTGGGTGAAATCATCGTTTGCCCCGGGGTCTAAAGCAGCGGCTTTATATCTGGAAGAAGCCGGAGTACTGGGTGATCTGGAAAAACTGGGTTTCGGTATTGTCGCTTATGCCTGCACCACCTGTAACGGCATGTCGGGTGCACTTGATCCGAACATCCAGCAGGAAATTATTGACCGTGACCTGTATGCCACAGCGGTGCTTTCAGGTAACCGCAACTTCGACGGACGTATCCATCCTTATGCCAAGCAGGCATTTTTGGCTTCACCGCCTTTGGTGGTGGCCTATGCCATTGCCGGAACCATCCGTTTTGACATCGAAACAGATGCATTAGGGCAGGACAAAGACGGCAACCCGATTTACTTAAAAGACATCTGGCCGTCGGATGAAGAAATTGATGCGCTGGTCAAAGAATCGGTTAAACCGGAACAGTTCAAGCAGGTGTATATCCCGATGTTTGATCTGGGGGAGCGTGAGCAGGCAGCAAGTCCGCTGTATGACTGGCGTCCGCAAAGTACCTATATCCGCCGCCCGCCTTACTGGGAAGGCGCACTGG
>NZ_SMTB01000222.1:0-562 GCF_006864105.1 Acinetobacter sp. RF14B
CAGGTATGGAAGTGTTCTACTTCTGCGCCGACCCGCACAATAAGCCGATCGTTCACCCGAAAGTCACCACCTTTACCCATCTTTCGCAGTTACCGGAACTGTGGAAAGCGCGTGGTTGGGATATTACGGCATAGTTCTTCACACTCCCTTCACTTACCCCGCTTAAATTGGCGCTCAAAGGTAAGTAAAGGGAGTTTGATATGTCTGTTTCACGTCGGGTAATACATCACGGACTTTATTTTGCGGTTTTAGGACCGTTAATTGGTGTTCTGTTTCTTGTCCTCTACATCTTCTTCGCAAAAGAACCGCTGGTTCTTTTGCGAAGAATACAGGTACTTCCATTGTTTCTCTTATTGTCGATTACTACGGGAGTTATTCCTGCATTGTTAACCGGCGTGATGGTCGCCTGTCTGCCGGAAAAGATCGGGTCACAGAAAAATTATCGTTGTCTGGCTGGTGGCATAGGTGGCGTCGTTATCACCGAGATCTATTGTGCAGTTATTGTACATATTAAGGGCATGGCTTCCTCGGAGTTGTTTGAAAACATTCTTTCTGGTGACAG
>NZ_SMTB01000223.1:0-559 GCF_006864105.1 Acinetobacter sp. RF14B
TTATCTAATCTAGTAGTCACTATTTATTTCTCTAATCTTGTATACTTTTATCAGTATTTCACTACTGTATAAGTAGCTTAGAAAATATGAGTTTTACCTATTACGTTCACTGCCATATAGGCAGCTTAAAAATTTTATCTATTGCTCAGAAGCAGATCAAATAGATTTATTGCACAGTGAAAATAAATGCTGTCTTTACTAAGATACAATACTCTTTAAAAAAATCAACCATATGAGTTTTAACTATAGTCAACTTTTAATAAAAAAATTCAAAATAGTAAGGTGAAATATTTTCTACCCACTCCCATATTCTAAATAAATACATAATATTCAATGCCTTATATTTTAATCATGGATAAAAAATTCAATTTATCTAATGAAATTGAACCAATCGGTTGTTGATCACATACCGCATAGTAAATCGCGTCAGGATGTCGAACCCCCGTCCCACCCACTTTATTTAAATCATCTTCGATATAACTCAAATACAATGGATAATCTGCATCTCGTGCATAGTTTTCCAATACAGTACAGCGAGCCTGTTGTTTTTTCTCAGGGA
>NZ_SMTB01000224.1:0-558 GCF_006864105.1 Acinetobacter sp. RF14B
GCGGAGGAATGAATGTGATGGGAGTGATGTATCTGAATAGTTGAAAAACCGCAGACACGCCTTATGCAAGAACGTGCTGCGGTTGGATGCTATTTTTTCCCTGAAGCGGAAAACATTACTACAGTACCTTGAACCTTGGTTTTAACATTCTCGAAATGCTCTGAGAGTATATGTGTTAAGCCTTCTTCGGAATCTTTTGTGTTTGAAAAGATGCCTTTCTGATTGTAAATGCGCATCAGTTTTTGACCGAAGCTATTGTGCACAACTCCATCGCCAAGAATTGTGGCTCCGTATAGAGTTCCATCGTCAGTTAAGGCCTGCGCCGCATTGCGTATTACACAGCTTTTTGTAGATATATTTCCAGGCAGGCAGTGAAGAAGGTAAAACATGGAAATGGAATCAAATTGACCATGTAACGCCGCGGGATAAGGTTCAAAAACATCATGGTTAATTTTATGTTTAATTTTTGATTCCCCAGCCCTTGTAGATGCCGCGTTCAGGCTAGCTTCGTTCAAATCCATTAAAGATATCAGACTACTCTCAGGTACGTGAGTAAGG
>NZ_SMTB01000225.1:0-558 GCF_006864105.1 Acinetobacter sp. RF14B
GGCCTGCCGGTGGAGCCAGAGGTAAAGATGATATAAGCCGTGTGATGCGGTTGTGAAAGTTGCAGCGGCGCACTGCCCTGCGGTGTAAGCGGGGCGTTATAGCAAAGGTTGGTTAAATCTGGAACATCGGCAAAGCGCGGCAGTTGATCGTCGGTGGTGATTAACAGCGACGGACGCGCATCTTCTAGCATCATTTTCAGGCGATCGTCCGGATAACCGGTATCCAGCGGTAGCCAGGCCGCACCTGCTTCAACAATCGCATGTAGCGCCAGGGTCACAAAGACCGAGCGCGGTAGCGCCACCGCTACGCTGTCGCCCGGTTTAACGCCGCGCTCACGCAGCAGATTCGCCAGCGCCACCACCTGCTCACGCATTTCCCGATAGCTGAACTGGTAATGCGCATCTGCCAGCGCCGGAGCATCCGGAGTTTTTGCCGCTTGTTCTGCCACCAGAGCGCTAAGCGTGGTTTCTGGAATCTCAACCTGAGTGGCGTTGATCTGCGCCAGCTGCGCGTATTCACCTGGCAGCATAATATCGACATCACCGCACAACAGCGCC
>NZ_SMTB01000226.1:0-555 GCF_006864105.1 Acinetobacter sp. RF14B
CGTGCCCCGCGAATATGTTTTTCATCGCGCAGTTCTACCACAGCCACATGAAACTGGCGTGGCAGGCAGATAATGGCCAATGCAGCCAGCAGGGTTTGCGTCCAGAAACTTTCCGGTACGCCGAACACCTGGACGTCATGAAAAGTGCTACTGATATCATGACTGATCTGGGTCAGGTTCTCCGGTGCTTCAAACATGAAGAAACAGGCGACCGCCAGCAAGGCAAACAGTTTGACAAACGATTCAAAAGCCACTGCCAGCATCAGGCCGCCGTGCTGTTCGGTGTTGGCAATCTGCCGGGTACCAAAAATCATGGCCAGAATGGCGAGAATACCTGTCAGGAACAGCACGCCATTGGTAGTATTACTCATACCTGAGGAAGGTTCCAGAATAACTGTCGCACTGAGTGCAATAGCACGTAGCTGCAAGGCCAGATAAGGAATAATGGCAATCACCGCCAGAATGGTGACCAGTGAGGCGAGAGGGCCGCTTTTACCATAACGGGCGGCCACAAAGTCGGCAATCGAGGAGATGGCATGGTGCTGGCGTACCCGT
>NZ_SMTB01000227.1:0-554 GCF_006864105.1 Acinetobacter sp. RF14B
ATAATTATAAAGGTACTCTCTGTGAATTATTATATTGTAAAAAAAGGAGATACATTATGGGGTATCTCAAGAAAATTTAATATTACTGTAAAAAAAATAGCTGAACTTAATGAGTTAAATAGTTCTGCTATTCATAAAATAAAAATAGGTCAAAAAATATATATTAGTAAAACAGATAAGATTAATGCTGAAGTAGTTTTAAGAATTATATTATTAGATTTGTCCTTTAAGTTAATCCCAAAAGGTATTGTAAAATTAGAATATGATGGTAAGTCAAATGACATAGTTTTCAAAGATGGTGTGATCTATGATTTAGAAATTTTAGATCATTCAAAGGGACTAAAAGTTTATTATAAAAATATTAAAGGTACCTTTGATTTAATAGCTAATTATAAAAGTTTACCTATAGGGAAAAAAGTTTTAAGGTTGACTTCAAGGCAAATGAAGGTTTCAGGTACTCACTATCCTAAATCAGGTATAGTCCAGCAGAAAGTTGATGAAATTAAAAAATCATTAAAAAATTTAGCAGAGCCAATTATAAGGGGAGGAGATGA
>NZ_SMTB01000228.1:0-549 GCF_006864105.1 Acinetobacter sp. RF14B
AATTGGGTATTGCAATTTTACTACTGCAACAGTTGATAATGTTATATTTAGATGTCGACGTTTACACAATGTGATTTTTATCAAAGCGAGTGGTGAATGTGTCGATTTTAGCAAAAATATTCTTGATACAGTTGACTTCTCGCGGAGCCAGCTTACTCATAGTAATTTTCGCGAATGTCAGATTAGAAATTCAAACTTCGATCATTGTTATCTTTATGCTTCGCACTTCACCAGAGCAGAATTTCTTTCTGACAAAGAAATATCATTTATCAAATCGAATTTGACAGCTGTTATGTTTGATCATGTGCGAATATCGACAGGGAATTTTAAAGATTGCATTACAGAACGAGTGGAATTAACTATTGATTATTCAGATATATTTGGGAATGAAGATCTCGATGGTTATATCAATAACATTATAAAAATGATTGATACATTGCCAGATAATGCAATGATATTGAAATCCGTTCTGGCAGTAAAACTGGTTATGCAATTAAAAATTCTTAATATTGTTAATAAAAACTTTATTGAGAATATGAAGAAAACATT
>NZ_SMTB01000022.1:0-31800 GCF_006864105.1 Acinetobacter sp. RF14B
TTCGACGGTCATTTCCAGCACATCTGAGATGTTTTTTCCCTTATAGTTCACTTCCAGCGTTTCACGGTTATAACGCTTGCCTTGACAGGCATCACAGGGCACATACATATCTGGCAGGAAGTGCATTTAACCTTGGCCAGATTGGCCTGTTTTACAGCAAGCTGTGCCATCTGGTTTTTAATGCTTGCTTCAGCCGTTTTTAAATCATTCTCCTGACGCACTGAATCAATCTGTGCAATCAGCTGCCCCTGTTTGACCTGATCACCCAGCTGCACATACATTTTTTTAACCTGACCGGATACCTGAGCACCCACACTGACCATTTTGGTGGCTTCAAGCACCCCGGTTGCCAGTACCGAGTTTTCAATATCGCCGATACTTGCTTCCGCAGTAATAAATTGGGGTGGCTGTTCTTTGGGTTTCAGGAAATACCATCCAGCGGTAATAAGTACAATGGCAATCACTGCTGCCATGATCAGTTTTGTTGGTTTTATTTTTGGCATGATAAACACAGATTCTGGTCAGAAGATAAGGGCCGATTATAAAAGAGAAACTAGGATAAATCGTGAACTTTTTAATTTATAATGAGAATTATTTTCTATTACTGCTGGGTACAACAATAAATAAAAACTTAAATTTTTTATAGAGTTTATTGATCAGCCCAACTCATCATTGGAAGAACTTACTTGAGTCTTGCTGGTCTAAACATGAGGTAGTTGACCAGCTTGGTTTCAGGCTTATTTTATAAAATGATGCTTAGGCGGGGGAAAGCTGTGCCCTGACTAAAAAACTGAAATCGCGCTAAGTTAAGCCTATGTATAAAAAAATAACTGAGATTTTTAAAGTGATCTTTGTTGTAAAGATAAGTCTACCTTGTCTCTGGTCTGCTTAATTGTTAGTCAATATTTTAGACTAAAGACTAAGTATTAAAAACTAAAAAAACTATGTTTTACATATAGATTTAACTAAATAAAGCTTGTAATATTTAATTCCATAAAAAAAATATGTCTTTATTGTGTAAAGATGATATGGGCGTTTTTGTGTAAAAAATAATACGAATTTACTAAGGAAATCGATGGGGTTCAAAAATGGAATGGAATGAAAACTATAATATTGGAATTGAGGTGATTGATAATCAGCACCGTCAAATTTTAGATTATATTAATACTTTGGAACAGGTAAAAAGCACGGGAGCGCGCGATAAAATCAAAGAGGTGTTGGATGACTTAATTGACTATACCCAGTCGCATTTTAGCTTTGAAGAAAATTTACTTGAACAAGTCAGTTATCAATATTTGCCGTCTCATCGTGGAATACATGAATTATTCGTTAAACGATTAAATGATTATCGTCTGAAATTTGAGAAGGGTGAGTCAATTGAAAAAGATTTGTATCGCCTTTTGTCTAAATGGTTGATCAACCATATTCAACATGATGATCAAGACTATGTCGATGCAGTGCGCGACAATATGTTGAGCTATCTACGTAAACAGGAAGAGAAAAAAGGCAAAGGCTGGTTTGCACGTTTTTTTAGTTAAGCGCTGGTTGATAAAAATAAGTCTTTACCACACATTGCAGCAATGGCCTGTAGGATGAGATGTTCAGGATTTTCTCTGGACATCCCTTTAATGGCAGCATCAATGCTGATCAAGAGTTGCGGCCAGGCCAAAAAAGCCTGTGGACTGAGGCGACGTAAGGCCTGCTGATATAGACTTACCTTGGTTTTCCAGATACCGAGTTGCAAAGCATTTTGTGGTTGTTCAAACAGTTGCATCAACAAACGCATTTCCTTGCTGATACTCCACAAGATCAGGCTCATCGGTTCACCAGAGGCTGTTAAATATTGAAAAATTTTTACCGATTGCGCCAAGTCTCCTTTTAGCAAGGCATCACTTAAATCATAAGTACTATAGCGTGACTGGTCTTGCAGGCAGGCATATAGATGATCAATCTGAATCAGATCAACTTCAGGAAAAGTGTCACTGACCCGCATCAGGCTGTTTTTTGCAGCCAGCAGGTTATGCTCGTGATGCTGCTCCAGCCATTGCCATGCATCATTTGCCAGTTGAATGCCCAGCTTTTGCGCTTCTACTCCCAAAATTTGCTGACGATCTTTGGGATAATTGGCCGAAAGTGAAACATTCACCCCATTGGCATCAATCAGTTGAAAGAAACTGGATTTCAGGCTGTTACTGTCCTGCTTGGGCATAACCACCAACAGCAGGTTGTGCTCATTATGCTGCAAATAGCTTTTCAGTAATTTAAGAGCACTCGCATCAGGCTTGATATTGCCATGCACTTCCACAGCAAGTTGCGTGGAAAAAAGAGACAGACTATTTAAGGCATTAAAGACATTTTTCCAGTCAGCTACTGAACTGATATCATAACGCTGACGCTCAATGTCCTGTTTTTGCCAGCTGGCACGAAAGGCATCAAGCAGGTTCTGTTCCAGCAGGGGCTCCTGACCATGCAATATCCAGGCTCCGCGAGCATCATCAATACGTTTGAGGGCCTGGAGATAGTCAAGTTTCATCGCTTAATCTTATGGGGTAGCCGGAGTTGAAGGACGATCTTTAACCAGCGGTAACCGATTTGAAGAAATCTGGCGCGCAATCTGCTGGGCAATATCATCAATAAGGACCTGATTTAAGAACTTTTGTTCCTGGTCATCGGTGTTTACGGTTTCAATATTATATTGATAAGTACGGGTTGCTACCACCGTACGTGCTTCGGTAATCGGCTTGCCTTGCGCATCTTCTATACGGAAAGTCACATTCAAACGTAACAAGGTTTCTACCAGCTTGCCATTTAACTCCAAGCGGCGCGGCGTATAGTCCAATATATGCAATACATAAGCATTAGGAGCCTTGTTTAGCTGTATACCAGCGGCACCCAGATAGACTGCAAGCTTTTCCTGAAGTTCTTCAGTATGGGCAGGTAAGGAGAGGCTCATGGTGGAGTAAGCCAATGGCGCGGAACTCGAAGTAGTTCCTTTTAAATGAAAGCCACAGCCCGCCAAGCCTGCACTTAGACCACAAGTTAAAACAATTGCTGCTAAACGTTTGCCCAAATGCATATTTTGTCCTCTATTCTTCCCTGCGGAAAATATTTGAAATCCTGAAACGGATTGTAAAGTCAAAGCCCGTTGGCTGGCAACGGGCTTTGTTTGGGAATTGTGAAATCCTTTTGTCCCCTCATCCTAACCTTCTCCCAGAGAAAGAAGGGATTGGCCCCTTCCTTTTAGGAAAGGGTAAGGGAGCGGTAGATTTTTAAACCACCAGGTTCACCAGTTTATTTGGTACCACAATTTCTTTCTTGGTTGGCCCCGTCAAGAATTGCTGTACTTCCGGCAAGGCTTTAGCTTGTGCCAGAACTTCATCTTTAGAAGCATCCACCGCTATTTCAAGTTTGCCACGCAGTTTGCCGTTGACTTGAACCACAATGGTTTGGGTATTACGGGTTAAAGCAGACTCATCCACTTGCGGGAATAGGGTTGAATTCAATTCAATCCCAAACTTAGCCAATAAAGTTTGGCTTAAATGCGGTGCAAACGGAGCCAATAAGGTAAGAAGGGTGGTAATGGATTCACGTGCAACCGCCACGTCATTGTCATCTTTGGCTTCAAACTTATTATTCGCGTTTAACAATTCCATCATGGCAGCAATGGCCGTGTTAAAGGCATGACGGCGTTCAATGTCATCACCCACTTTTTGGATGGTTTCGTGCGTTTTGCGACGCAGGTCTTGTGCCGCGGTTGAAAGTTTTGCTGTATCGATAACAGATGCAGAATTGCTTTTTTCCAGGAAGCCTGCAGCCAAACGCCATACACGTTTCAGGAAGCGGTTAGCGCCTTCAACACCGGCATCTGACCATTCCAGAGATTGATCCGGTGGCGCAGCAAACATCATGAATACACGTGCGGTATCTGCGCCGTACTGGTCAATAATCGCTTGCGGGTCGATACCGTTGTTTTTCGATTTCGACATTTTTTCCTGACCACCGACAATGACATCTTGACCATCGCCCTGATATTTTGCAGAAATGATGCGGCCTTTATCATCACGTTCAAGATCGATGTCGGCTGGATTGAACCAGGTTTTTTTACCTGACTCAGCCTCACGATAGTATGTATCCGCAAGGACCATACCCTGGGTAAGCAAGTTGGTGAATGGTTCGTTACCTTGTACCACACCTTCATCACGCATCAGTTTGTGGAAGAAGCGTGCATATAACAAGTGCAGAATCGCATGTTCAACACCACCAATATATTGGTTCACTGGTAACCAGGTTTGACTGGCTTCAGGTTTGACCAGACCATCGGTAAAATCAGGAGATGCGTAACGCGCATAGTACCAAGATGATTCTACAAAGGTGTCCAGAGTATCGGTTTCACGACGTGCGTCGCCACCACAACATGGACAAGTGGTTTCATAGAACTCAGGCATTTTGTTCAGCGGGTTACCTGAACCGTCTGGAACCACATCGGTTGGAAGCACAACTGGAAGCTGTTCTTCAGGTACTGGTACCTGACCGCATGTGTCACAGTTAATCATTGGAATTGGACAACCCCAGTAACGTTGACGAGACACGCCCCAATCACGTAAACGGAATTGAACTTTAGAACTTGCCAGGCCTGTTGGTTCTAATTTAGCAAGGAATGCATCGTATGCACCCTGGAAATCCAGACCGTCAAACTCGCCTGAATTGACCAGTTTGCCTGCTTTAGAGCCGTACCACTCTTGCCACTCTGTCGCATCAAAGTCTGTGTCTTCTGCACCTTTGGCATCAATGACCTGTTTGATGGTCAAGCCATATTTGTTGGCAAATTCAAAGTCACGTTCATCGTGTGCAGGTACGGCCATCACCGCACCTGAACCGTATGACATCAATACATAGTTGGCAATCCAGACTGGAATATCTTCACCAGTCACCGGATGTTTGACTGAAAGACCGGTTGCCATCCCTTTTTTCTCAGCCACGGCCAGATCGGCTTCAGCCACTGAGCCCATACGGCATTCTTCAATAAATGCAGCAAGTTCAGGATTGTTTTCAGCTGCTTTTAATGCCATCGGATGTTCTGCGGCAACTGCCACATAAGTCACGCCCATTAGGGTATCGGCACGGGTGGTAAATACCGTTAAGCCATCAGCATAAACCTCAGGATTTGCTGAAGGGAAGGTGATATCCATCCCTTGTGAGCGACCAATCCAGTTGCGCTGCATGGTCAGTACTTGTTGTGGCCAGCCGTCTTTTAATGTATCTAAATCATCTAATAGTTCTTGGGCATAATCGGTAATGCGGAAGTAGTACATTGGAATATCACGTTTTTCGACCAATGCACCTGAACGCCAGCCACGACCATTTTCCACCTGCTCATTTGCCAGTACTGTCTGGTCTACCGGATCCCAATTCACAGTGGAAAGTTTGCGGTAGATCAGACCTTTTTTATACAGCTGAACAAATAACCATTGTTCCCAGCGATAGTATTCTGGGGTACAGGTCGCAAATTCGCGATCCCAATCTACAGCTAGACCGAGTTTTTTCAACTGGTCACGCATGTAGGCAATATTTTCAAAAGTCCATTTTGCCGGAGCCACCTGATGAGCAATGGCTGCGTTTTCAGCAGGTAGACCAAAAGCATCCCAACCCATTGGTTGCAGGACAGTTTCACCTTTTAAACGGTGAAAACGGCTGATCACGTCGCCAATCGTATAGTTACGCACATGACCCATATGCAGCTTGCCACTCGGGTAAGGGAACATCGAGAGGATATAACGACGCGGACCTTCTACAGTGTCGGCAACTTTAAAGGCTTTGCGAGATTCCCAATCCTGCTGGACTTGAGGCTCAATCGCACTGGCTTGATATTCAGGGTCAATGTGAGTAGTCATATACGTAATACAAGAGAATGGTTAAAAAATTTAACGCACAGCATAGCGCAAAATGCACCTAAAAGTGAATTTTGCGCACGGGTTTCTGCAGGAAAAATCTAAATCGGTATTTCAGAGAGTCTTAGACTGATGGGCGTTCGGACTGACCACGCTCTAAGGCTTCATTGGCTTCGCGTTGTTGCTGGTCATTTTCAGTCCCAGCCGGATTTGGGCGACCATGGGCTGGATGACCATTTTCAGGTTGAACTGCATTTTGACCAGTTCCTGAAGGCGTTGTTGCTGAATTGGTCCAGCCATAAGTGGCGACCGTTTTAACTTTTTTAGAAGACTTTGGTGGCGGCGTTTTGGTGTAGTGGGTGGTGCCTTTGGCGTCTACCCATTTATAGTATTCCGCTGCAGAAACATGGCTAGTTATACTAAAGAGTAATATACCAGCACAACTACCTAATTTCAGGAAAGTGCTTTTCATTTGTTATATATCCTTAAAAAATAGAGTTATTTGAATGGTTTCTGCTCTAGAAAGGGGGGAGCTGTCATTGGATTTATTGTGTAATATTAAAAAATAAAAAGAAAGTTTTAAGACCGAAAAAAGTCAGGAGATAAAGTTTATCTATAAAAAATGATATTCAATTAGATAAAAATTCATTCTTTTTTCTTATGTAATGCATATTAAAAATTTATAAAATTAAAGAGATAACAATATGAAAATGATAAATATTTTCTGGATCGGTAAGAACTGTACAAAAAATCCAAGACTAAATTGTACGTAAAACCAGCAAATCAGGTCAAAAAGTAGGAAGAGAGAGCGTGTTTAAAACTTGACTTTAGAGTCTGAAAACACAAGAATGCTGCAATAGTTTTATATGCCTTAAATCGATCACCCTTCGAATAAGTGTCATGTCATGCAATGGGCAATTTTTCTAGCCGAGAAATTGAACAAAGCCAACAAAATATGTTTACCCCAACATGTTTTAGATCTTGTATTGCTCGAACAGCAAGAAGATCAGATTTTTTTCCTATTGCTATGAAAACTATGAAATTTGTGTGCTATAACAGTGCAGACAGTTAACAAATGAAACACTGCAAATGCCTCCCATTTGTGCAGTGAATAATATTAGGGTGAATCACGTTGGAACTTTTATCTGGTGGTGAAATGCTTGTTCGCGCATTAGCGGATGAAGGCGTTGAACATGTTTTTGGATACCCAGGCGGCGCAGTACTGCATATTTACGATGCGCTCTTTCAACAGGAAAAAGTCAATCATTATCTTGTACGTCATGAACAGGCTGCCGGTCATATGGCCGATGCTTACTCGCGCGTAACGGGTAAGACAGGTGTAGTGCTGGTCACTTCAGGCCCAGGCGCAACCAATACCGTCACACCAATTGCAACGGCCTATATGGACTCAATCCCAATGGTGATTTTGTCGGGTCAGGTTGCAAGCCATCTCATCGGTGAAGATGCTTTCCAGGAAACCGATATGGTGGGTATTTCCCGTCCAATCGTGAAGCACAGCTTTCAGGTACGCCATGCAAGCGAAATTCCTGCGATTATCAAAAAAGCATTTTATATCGCATCGAGTGGCCGTCCAGGTCCAGTGGTTGTAGATATTCCAAAAGATGCGACCAATCCCGCGGAGAAATTTGCTTACGAATATCCTGAAAAAGTGAAGATGCGTTCGTATCAGCCGCCTTATCGCGGTCATACCGGACAAATCCGTAAAGCGATTGACGAACTGCTTCATGCTAAACGCCCGATTATTTACTCGGGTGGAGGCGTGGTTCAGGGCAATGCTTCGGCGCAATTGACTGAACTTGCCCATTTGCTGGGCTTCCCGGTCACGAATACGCTGATGGGCTTAGGGGCTTTCCCTGGCGATGATCCACAGTTTGTCGGCATGCTCGGGATGCACGGAACTTATGAAGCGAACATGACCATGCATAATGCAGACGTGATTCTGTGTGTGGGTGCGCGTTTCGATGATCGTGTAACCAATAACCCGGCGAAGTTCTGTCCAAATGCCAAAGTCATTCATATTGATATTGACCCGGCGACTATTTCAAAGACTATCATGGCCCATATTCCAATCGTGGGTGCGGTAGAGCCGGTATTGACAGAAATGTTGAACCAGTTGAAACAGATGAATGTTTCCAAGCCAAATCCTGAAGCAATTGCGGCATGGTGGAAACAGATTGATGAGTGGCGCCAGGTCAACTGCCTGAAGTTTGATGTACCGACTGATGGTTCGATGAAACCGCAACAGGTGGTACGTGCTTTAGACAAGATCACCAACGGTGAAGCGATCATTACCTCTGACGTTGGTCAGCACCAGATGTTTGGTGCATTGCACTACCGCTACAAGCGTCCACGTCAATGGATCAATTCAGGCGGCTTGGGCACCATGGGTGTTGGTCTTCCTTATGCGATGGCTGCAAAGCTTGCATTCCCGGATCAGCAAGTGGTGTGTATTACGGGTGAAGCGTCTATTCAGATGTGTATCCAGGAGCTTTCAACCTGTAAGCAGTATGGGCTGAACGTGAAGATTCTATGTCTGAACAACCGTGCCTTGGGTATGGTGAAACAGTGGCAGGATATGAACTATGAAGGTCGTCATTCCAGCTCTTATGTAGAGTCTTTGCCTGACTTTGCCAAGTTAATGGAAGCTTATGGCCATGTCGGGATTCAAATTGATCATGCAGATGAGCTTGAATCGAAGCTTGCTGAAGCCATGGCAATTAACGACAAATGCGTATTTATTAACGTAATGGTTGACCGTAGTGAACACGTCTATCCGATGTTGGTTGCGGGTCAGTCGATGCAAGATATGTGGTTATCAAAAGGGGAGCGCACGTCATGAGACATATTATCTCTGTACTCGTAGAGAACGAAGCGGGCGCACTTTCACGTTTGGTTGGCCTGTTTTCTCAGCGCGGCTATAACATTGAAACCTTGAATGTGGCACCGACTGAAGATCCAACGCTTTCACGTCTAACGCTCACTACATATGGTGATGACCACAAGATTGAACAAATTACCAAGCAGCTGAACAAGCTGGTTGAGGTGGTTAAAGTTGTAGACCTGTCTGAAGGTGCACACATCGAACGTGAACTCATGCTGATTAAAGTCAAAGCACTAGGTTCATCACGTGACGAAATCAAGCGTACAGCTGATATTTTCCGTGGTCAGGTGGTCGATGTCACACCAACGACCTATACCATTCAAGTGGCAGGTACGACTGAAAAAGTTGATGCGTTTATTGATGCCTTGGCAGAAAATACCATTCTGGAAGTGGTTCGTTCAGGTGTATCTGGCATTGCGCGTGGCGAAAAAGTTCTAACTATCTAATTTTTAACATATTCTACTCATTGTGAAATGAGAATCTCAGTCAATGAATACGAATAAGATCATTGGCTGAGGTCAAAGGAAGCATAAGCATTCAAGTGGAGACAGCAATGCAAATTTTTTATGATAAAGACTGTGATTTATCTATCATCCAAAGCAAAAAAGTAGCGATCATTGGTTATGGTTCACAAGGCCATGCGCACGCGCTTAACCTGAAAGATTCTGGCGTTGATGTAACTGTAGGTCTGCGTGCAGGTTCTACTTCTTGGAAAAAAGCTGAAAATGCTGGTCTTAAAGTTGCTGAAGTTCCTGCTGCTGTAGCACAAGCTGACGTAGTGATGATCTTGACTCCGGATGAGTTCCAATCACAACTTTACCGTGACGTCATTGAACCAAACATTAAGCAAGGTGCTACTTTAGCATTCGCTCATGGTTTCTCTGTGCTTTATAACCAAGTGGTTCCACGTGCTGATTTAGACGTAATCATGGTTGCGCCTAAGGCACCAGGTCACACTGTACGTTCTGAATACCAACGTGGTTCAGGTGTTCCTGACCTTATCGCCATTCACCAAGATGCTTCTGGTAATGCGCGTAACGTAGCACTTTCTTATGCTTCAGGCGTAGGTGGTGGTCGTACAGGTATTATCGAAACTTCATTCCGTGAAGAAACTGAAACTGACTTGTTCGGTGAGCAAGCGGTTCTGTGTGGTGGTGCTGTTGAACTGGTTAAAATGGGTTTTGAAACTCTGGTTGAAGCGGGTTATGCACCAGAAATGGCATACTTCGAATGTCTACATGAACTTAAGCTGATTGTTGACTTGATGTTCGAAGGCGGTATCGCAGATATGAACTACTCGGTTTCTAACAACGCTGAGTACGGTGAATATGTAACGGGTACTGAAGTGATCAACGAACAGTCTCGTGAAGCAATGCGTAATGCGCTTAAACGTATCCAGTCGGGTGAGTATGCGAAGATGTTCATCCAGGAAGGTGCATTGAACTATCCGTCTATGACTGCACGCCGTCGTCAAAATGCTGCACATGGTATTGAAGTGACAGGTAACAAGTTACGTGCAATGATGCCATGGATTCAAGCAAACAAAATCGTTGATAAAGAAAAGAATTAATTTTTATCTTCTGATTGAATAAAAAAACCTGCTCGAATTGAGCGGGTTTTTTTATTTATTATTTTAAGTTTTCAGTTATAAGAAATGAAAAAAGGAAGTTTTTTCTAAATTATTTTTTAGGATACTAGTTAAAGCGGGAGTAAATAAAAGTGTAAAAGTAAAAGGCTTAGGATCTAGAGTTAAATAATAAATATTGATGGACAGGAGATTTAAGTTATCTGGTGTTTATTTAACATAGGAGTAGATTAAATAAATTATCATGTGAATATCGATTTAATTAGAGTCTTAACAGATTATTTAAAATAATAAGATAATATTCACAATATAGTTAAATAAAGGGATTGATTTTAAAAGCTCAAGAATAAGAAATTTTAAATAGCTTAGAAATTAAAAGATAGATTACGCGATAAAAACAAATAAATTCTAGATAAAGTGTGATGTAGTGTGAAAAATATAAGAAAAAGTGAGAGATAAATATGATTTTTCCCTGCAATTTGTTAAGAAGTGTAATTTTTGAAACTTTTAGTAATAATTTACTTTTATTGAGAATTTATTGTATTTCAGTTACTTGTGTTAATTATATTGGGGTGTAGATTATATTAAATTTTAAGTAATTATTGAAAACAATTTGTAACACCTGTGGTATTAATTAGCTATCTCTATAATTTTATGTCTCCTAATAATGTTTTTATAAATATCCCTACGAAATAAATATATTATTGTGAATAGTATTATTTTTGTATGTTTTCAAACGAATGATAATAAGATAAAAAAACGGTAAGTAGTTTTGCTCATAAGAATAAGAGTGTTTTACTCACCGTGAGACCAAATAAACAAAAATATTCTTTTTAAAAGAATGGAGAAAGACATGAAAAAAACGACTCAGGCAGCACTGGCAGCATTAGTATTAAGCGTTGGTTTTGGTTCAACAGCCGCATATGCAAATGAGCTTGAAGCAAGACCAGGTCCTAAACCAACTAAACCACACAAACCGGGTAAACATGGATGTGGAGATAAATGTGACGGAAAAATTAAAATCGATTTGAAAGTAGATCGCCATTGTGATCTAGATATTGGAACGTCCACAATGACATTGGCAGGCACACCAGGTGGTGATTATTCAGCAAATGGACATTTCGATGTACGTACCAATGCAGGCTATAGCCTACTCATTAGTGCGCCAGCAACTTTAGCGGGTAGCGCAGGTTCAGTACCAGTTGCGGTTACTACACGTCAAGATGGAGCAGGTTCTGATTACACTGGTTCTACTTTACCAAGTACTGGTAATGCAGATGTTCGCTTTAATGTTAAAGCTCTTGTAACAAGTAACGCTATTGATAATGCAGATGCAGGAAATTATACCGGTAACTATATTGTAGCGGTAAAATTCTAATAATAAGAAAAAAATTTCTTATATAAAGTAATAAATAGGAGATGTGGAAAGCATCTCCTATTTTAATAAAAATTATATTGAATGGAATTGGAGTTAAATATGAATAAAAAAATTATAGGATTTTTTTTATTATTCTTAGTAAGTACTTCTTTGTTTGCGGGAATAAGATTTACTCCTATACAACTTTATATTCAGGATTTTAAGAAACAGAAAAGTACGACTATCAGTGTAGAAAGTAGTGGGGTTGCAAGTTCAAAAATTTTTGAAATCAATGCATTTAAATGGACACAAGATGAACAGGGAGAGGATATTTTAGTAGAAGATAATACTTTATTATTTAATCCAAAAACATTTGAATTAAAGCCTGAAAGCAAGCAGCTTGTGAGAATTGGCTTTAGCCAGCCTCCCTTACATTTAAAAAAACAAGAATCATGGAGAGTTGTTTTTAAGGAAGTCACTCCTATTGAAAATAAATCCAATATTAACTTTTTGTTTAATTTTTCATTACCATTATTTGCTGGAGAGCAACTGCCGCCTCAACTTGATATAAAGTTAGAAAAAACAAATAACTCAGCATACTTGAATATTGATAATACAGCAAAATCCCATGCAAAAATTACTGAGGTAGTTGTATTGGATAATAAAAATAAAGAAGTTTTTAAAAAAGATTTGACTTTATATATTTTAAGTGGAAATAAGATTAGGTATAACTTGGGTGACTTTAAGAATAACAATAGCGAACTAAAATTAAAAGTAAAGGTTGAGGAATATGGATACTTAGAGTTTCCTGTAAAAGGATAGAGCTGGTCTAAAGAGAATAAAAATAGTAAAAGGATAATACTATGAAAGCTACTAAAATTCTCATAATGATAGTGTGTGGTATGGGTGTAACAAATACAAATGCAATAGATAATCAACAGGTAGATCAGAAAGAAAATGTGGAAATTTTTATTGTAAATATATGGGTGAATGGGCTGGATTATAATACTGAAACAACTACCTTTATAGAAGGTGGAAAAAGATTTATAGAGTGTGAAGCTTTAAATAAAATTGGGATTCGAATTGAGGGACTTCAACACCATTTAACTAAAAAAGACTTTTGTTTATTAAATCAGCCAGATGTTATATTTGAAGATGACCATAGCTTACAAGCAATAAAAATTAATTTTCCTTCAAATTATTTCCAGGAAACTGCTTATGACTTGGAAGTAGCAGCACCTGAAAAAGCAAATTTTGGAGGCTTCGTAAACTACAGTTTATTTTATAATAGAGATGAAGAGGATCAGGAATTTAATACGTTTTCAGAAGTTGGTATATTTAAAGATTACTGGTTGTTCAAAAATGCTTTTTTGTACCGTAAAGATCCCGAAGAGTTTGAACAGCAGTTTTTACGGGTAAATAGTACCTTAGATATTGAATTTCCTGAAAAGTTTCTAAGCCTAACTTTAGGTGATACAACTAGTCGTTATAATGCGCTTAATAATTCATTCCGGTTTGGAGGATTAAGTTTTGGAACCAATTATACAGATCGGCCAGACTTCGTATACTGGAACACTCCTACTTTAAATGGCAGCGCAAGCTTACCTTCAACCATTGATTTATATATTAATGGGATAAGGCTTTATCGAGATTCTATTACACCTGGAAATTATAACCTACCTGCAGGTGCAATTTTTAATCAGGCTGGTGATGCTCAAGTGGTGGTAGAAGATATTCTAGGTAACCGCACTGTTCAAAGTTTCCCAATTTATATCAATAGTCGCTTATTAAAACCAAAACTAAATGAATATAATATTTCCTTAGGGAAGCTAAGATATAATTATGATTATGTCGATGATGATTATCGTGACTTTTTTACAAAAGTATTTTTTCGACGAGGTATTACTTCCTCTACCACATTAGGGGGAGATCTTCTATATAGTGAAGAAACAATTAACTTTGACTTTTTATGGACACAAGGAGTGAGTAAGTATTTTGTCTTGGATACTGCATTTTCAGTGAGTGAAGCGAAGGAAGAGGAGGAACAAGGGTATGCTGCCTCATTAGTATTAAATCGAAGTTTTAAAAATTGGTCTTATAGCCTGAATAGCCGATACTTTACTGAAGAATATAAATATTTGAGCAATGATCTGTATGATTCTAGTATTAAAACTTCAAGTGCCTTAAATTTTAATTTTTTTAATTTAAAAATTGTTGATGGGGTGGGCTTTAACTACATTTATCAGTCTTACTATAATGATCAAGGTTTTGATAATGACCGTCAAATTATTGATATTAGAGCAACAAAAAGATTAACAAAAAATCTGTATTCAGACTTCGGTTTCTTTAAAGATTTTGGTGAAGGTGGCGATCAGGGTTTCAATATTGCATTTAATTATGATTGGGGAGACAAAGGACAAATCTATCTTGATCATGATACTGAAAATAATGAAACAAGTTTAAGTTATAGTCATAGGACGATGACTCAAAATGGTTTTGATTATGTTTTAGGCGTTAATCGCAGCGATGATGAAGTAAATTATAATGCATATGGCTTATGGAAAACGAGTATCGGTAATTTACAGTTATCACATGATGAATTTGAAGATCGACGTAATTCACAAGCCTTATTTGAAGGAGCTCTGGTCTGGTTAGGTAATAAAGTTGCATTAACTAAATATGCATATAATGCTTTTGCCCTGGTCAATGTCGATCAGCATCCAAATCTTGATATTTATCGTTCAGCAACACTCGCTGGCCATACCAATGATAAAGGTTATATCTTTATCCATGACATTATTCCTTATATTCATTACGATATTTCTTTTGACCAGAATCAGTTGGCTATGGATGAAACTTTTGAATACTCTTCAAAAAAGCTCATTGCATTGGACCAGCGCGGTTATAAGTTTAATTTCCCTGTTCATAAAACCAAGCGTATTGCGGTAAAAATCAAAGATATTCAACAAAATAATTTAATTATCGGTTCTGAAGTCCTGGTCGATGGTTTAAGTGGCGAACCTTCTTTTGTGGATAGTCAGGGTATTGTCTATCTCTATTTGTTTAAAGCTGGATCCTATAACCTTAAAGTCAAAAC
Organism: Acinetobacter sp. RF14B; assembly: GCF_006864105.1. Lineage (NCBI taxonomy): Bacteria > Pseudomonadati > Pseudomonadota > Gammaproteobacteria > Moraxellales > Moraxellaceae > Acinetobacter > Acinetobacter sp. RF14B. The sequence continues at coordinate 14,830 of NZ_SMTB01000022.1, forward strand.
TCAAGGAGGAAAACAGTGCCAGGCCCAATTTACTCTTAATGAAAATCAGTTCCAAAATTCAAACCAACAAGTTTTAGAAGCTATATGTGAGTAGGAGTAGAAGAAAATGAAAAAACTCTTTTTATTAATAATCGCCCTATCGGTTAGTGCAATTACAGAAGCAGCAAAATATTGTTCAATAGATGGTTTTAGTAATTCAGAATTACGTCTAGCCAGCTATCAGCGTAGCCAGGCTGCTACCTCCTTTAATATTTCATGTGATACCAGTTATTCTATTTTATTTAATAGTCAGAATTTAATCAGTCCGGACGGCATGAGTTATGTATCTAATGGTCCTCATAAATTAAGAACTAAATTAAATTTAAGTGGTGCCAATAGTGGTTTGTGGGGAGTGAGATTAAAACAGAACCCTACACAAAGACAGAAGTATATAGTCTCGGTTCAACTGGTGGATAATCCTTATAATGGTGTTCCTGCGGGTCATTATCAGGATCAGATCTCAGTAGATATCGATTTTTAAATGCTAAGAGTTTGAATATAAAAATAAGCTGATGACGATACTAAAACCGGAAAGACTTGAGAGGACTCTAAATGGACACCCGTGGTAAGTGAGTATCTGGTGTCTAAGCAGATATTCACTTAATTCCATCCTCTGAACAGGCAGTGATGAATATTGTTATGGAACTGTATTTGAGCCTCATGATTCATCAAGTAGTCATATGCGGTTTCTATGCTGAATGAAAAATATAACTAGACAGGTGCGGGATGTCACAAACTTCCATCTCAGAATTATTAAAACACCGACCAGTTCTTCATAAAATCCAGTTTGATTTGAAAGGTCAGCGCAGACCGGTCAGTCCCTATAAAACTGCCTTGGAGAGTCTGGTATGTCCCCGCCTAAAAATTGCCATTGTGACCGAAACCTGGCCACCAGAAATTAATGGGGTGGCACATTCATTGCTACAGCTTTGTAAAGGTTTACAAAAGCAAGGCCATAAAATCTTATTGATTCGCCCAGAACAACAAAAAACCTGTAGTGAATTCAAAGCCTATGCTGAATGTCTGGTCAAGGCGCATCATATTCCCCGATATGCACATCTACAGTTTGGTCGGCCTCAATTTTTAAAAATTTATCAGGCAGTTGAGGATTTTTATCCGGATCTGGTGCATATTGTGACGGAAGGTCCTTTGGGGTTGGTGGCTCAGCAAGTGGCAAAGCTGCAGGGAATCCCGGTATCGAGTGGATTTCATTCCTCCTTTCAGGATTTTAGCCGTTTCTTTGATTTGGCTTTTCTGGTTAAACCGATCCAGAATTATTTAAAGTGGTTTCATAACAATACTGCTCTGACATGTGTGCCTAGTCAGGAAACGGCACAAGCCCTGACCGATTTTGGGGTCACTTGCCGGCTTGCTGTTGTAGGCCGTGGTGTCGATACGGATACATTTTCACCAAAGTGGCGCTCACCCGAATTGCGTTATGCTTGGGGTGTCTCTGCCACGACTCGCGTGATGCTCTATGTAGGCAGGCTTTCACCAGAAAAAGAGGTGAATGTCTTGATTCAGGTGTATTTGAGAATGCGCCAGCTGTATCAGCAGAATATACGTCTGGTCATCGTAGGCGATGGACCTGATCGGGCTAGGTTGGAGCGGCTTAATCAGGATGGAAGTGTTATTTTTACAGGAAGTTTGTCGGGTCAAAAATTATCACAGGCTTATGCCAGTGCAGATGTATTTTGTTTTGCCAGTCAGGTCGAAACCTTCGGTAATGTGGTTTTAGAGGCAATGGCAAGTGGTTTGCCAGTGATTGCGTATGATTATGCCTGTGCGCATTTACATATCCGGCATGGTCAAACAGGTTATTTAAGTGCACGTGGAAATCAGCAAGCTTTTATACAGAATATGCTTGAGCTGCCAGATCTGCTCTGTCTACAACAGATGGGGAGTCTGGCACGTCAAAAAGCTGAAGAAGTTGGCTGGCAATATCCAGTGTATCAATTTGAACAAGCCTTGTATTCGGTGGTTCAACCTGAAAAATACAGGGCATAAAACAATAAGAGCTCTACAATGAAATTTCAAAATGCAAAACTCAAGTTTTTGGAAATTGATTTAAAAGGCTGTGTTTATCTTAATCACTTTTCCCGTTCGGAGCGTATTACCACCTTTTTTAAAATCGTCAGCCGCCTTGGAGATGGGATTTTCTGGTATCTGATGGTGTTGAGTGTTTGGATCGTACAGGGCTTGATATATAGCCTGCAAATTATCTATCTGGTTTTAGGTAGTACGGTAGGAACTTTAATTTATAAAGTCCTTAAAACCAAGACGGTACGGCCGCGTCCCTATCAGGTGCATCAGGTGATCCGCTTGGGTGAACATCCGCTGGATCATTTTAGCTTTCCTTCAGGCCATACCTTACATGCTGTAATGGCTACGGTGGTACTGGGTTATGTAGTGCCTGCATTACTGTTTCTGATGCTGCCCTTTACCATTTTGGTGGCTTTGTCCCGCATGGTGCTGGGGCTGCATTATCCAAGCGATGTGGTGGTAGGGGCCTTACTTGGTGGCGTGCTGGCAATGGCGATTGTATGTATGGCGCCATTTTTAAATATTGTGTTGTAAAAAATCAAGCAGAAGCCCGGCGAAAGGCTCGCAGAATTTTGCAGATTTGCTAAAGTACAGCATCACACTAGATATGCTTAGGAATAGATATGGGTTTACGTTGGACAGATACCCTCGATATCGCGATTGAATTGTATGAAGCGCATCCGGATGTTGATCCGCAATGGGTTCGCTTTACCGATCTGCATGCCTGGATTTGTGCACTGCCTGATTTTGAAGATGACCCGAATAAATCGACCGAAGGCCTTTTGGAAGGCATTCAAATGGCATGGATTGACGAAGCCCGTTAATTGCTGGCTTGAAAAAAGTAAAATTTTTACCTCTGAAACGAAGAAACAAGTCCATTATTCGGTATAATGCGGCAAAATTTCATGTCAACAATTGACTTAAGGAGCCGATCATGGCTATTGAACGTACATTATCTATTGTAAAACCAGACGCAGTTGCTAAAAACCACATTGGTGATATTTTTGCTCGTTTTGAAAAAGCGGGTCTTAAAATCGTTGCAACTAAAATGAAACACTTGACTCAAGCTGAAGCTGAAGGCTTCTACGCTGAGCATAAAGAACGTGGTTTCTTTGCTGACCTGGTTGCATTCATGACTTCTGGTCCAGTGGTTGTTTCAGTTCTTGAAGGCGAAAACGCTGTTCTTGCTCACCGTGACATTCTGGGTGCAACAAACCCTAAAGAAGCTGCTCCTGGTACTATCCGTGCAGACTTCGCTGTAAGCATCGACGAAAACGCTGCTCACGGTTCTGACTCTGTAGCATCTGCTGATCGTGAAGTGAACTACTTCTTCGCGCAAACTGAGATTGCTCCACGTACGCGTTAATACGCAGTATTCAAACCAGATAAGTGTTATTATACTTATCTGGTTTTTTTATTCTCTGAATAATTTTTTGCTCAGATATTGAGCTTCTCCTTTCATCTTTAGACATGGTTTAGGTAATACACATGAGTACTGACGTGGTCGCTACATCAGCAGTTTCTGATGCCCAGCAACAATCTCTGTCCACTCCTGCACAGCAAAATTCTGTGGAAAAAGTGAACTTACTTGGCATGTCACGTCCACAAATGGAAAAATTCTTCGAAGATCTGGGCGAGAAGAAGTTCCGTGCCGGACAGGTGATGAAATGGATTCACCAGTTTTTTGTAACAGATTTTGCCGAGATGACCAATATCTCAGGCAAGCTACGTGAAAAACTGGAAAAGATTTGTGAAATTAAAGCGCCAGAAGTGGTGCATAAAAACTATTCCAAAGATGGCACCCGTAAATGGGTATTCCGTGTGGGCGACGGTGACGGTTCTCTGGTCGAGACAGTATTGATTCCGGCAGAACATCGTAGCGGTTTACGACGTACCTTGTGTATTTCATCCCAAGTGGGCTGTGCATTGGACTGTTCTTTCTGTTCTACCGGCAAACAAGGTTTTCAGCGTGATTTGACTCAGGCAGAAATCATCGGTCAGCTGTGGATGGCCAACTATTCCTATATGGAAGATGTGCCTGTACTTGAGCGTGAACGTTCGGTCACGAACGTGGTGATGATGGGCATGGGCGAGCCATTGCTGAACTACGATGCCGTGCTTAACGCGATGCGGGTGATGCTGGATGACTTTGCGTATGGTATGTCCAAACGTCGCGTGACTTTATCAACTTCAGGTGTAGTGCCAAAAATTGATCAGATGGTGAAAGATATTGATGTGGCCCTGGCGATTTCATTGCATGCACCAAATGATGAGCTGCGTAATGAGCTGGTACCGATCAATAAAAAATATCCACTCGAACAATTGATTGCCGCCTGTCAGCGTTACATTGCCAAAGATGGTAATGAAAGTTCGCGTAAACACGTGACGATTGAATATGTGATGCTGGATGGGGTGAATGATCATCCTGAACATGCGCAACAGATGATTAAATTGTTGAAGAACCTTCCAAGCAAGATCAATTTGATTCCATTTAATCCGTTTCCGCATGCGCCATACGGCCGTTCTAGCCGTAACCGGATTATTTCTTTCCAAAAAACTTTGTCTGATGCCGGTTTTGTGTGTACGATTCGTCAGACGCGTGGCGATGATATTGATGCTGCGTGTGGACAGCTGGTCGGACAGGTTGCTGACCGTACCCGTCGAGCGGAGCAGTGGAAAAAGAAAATTGCGCAATCAAATGAGATTATGCGCTCACAAGGATAACAAGAGGTCGCCAATTGAATAATCTGACATCCAAACTTGCTTTGATTTCAGTGCTGTGTGGGTTTTGGGGATTAACCGCGTGCCAAACGCCGGAACTGGGTCAGAAAGACCCGGAAAAAGCCACTAAAGTCCGTACACAATTGGCGGCAGAATATCTTAAATCAGGTGATCTGGATTCAGCAAAACGTGCGCTCGATCAGGCACTGGAAAGCAATTCGCGTGATTCTCAGGCCAACATGATGATGGGTGTGCTGCTTCAGCAGGAAGGCAGTCCACTCAATCTGGAAAAAGCCGAGACTTATTTCAAGCGTGCCATTTCCGCCGACCCGAAAAATGCACAGGCGCGAAATAATTACGGTACCTATTTATATCAGCTTGGGCGCTATAATGATGCGATTGAGCAGTTTAAAATTGCGGGTGCAACTTTAGGATATGATCAGCGATTTCGTGCCCTGGAGAATATGGGCCGTATTTATCTGAAAACTGGCGATGTTGTGAATGCTGAAAAAACATTCAAACAGGCGCTACAGGCTAATCGCGATTCATATATATCAATGTTAGAGTTGGCAGAAATTTTTTATCTGAACCAGCAGTTCCCGGCAGCGACACAAATGTATGAACATTTTGTGCGTGGGGTGGGACAGAAAAATCAGAGTGCCCGCGCACTCTGGATTGGCATTCGTACCGCGCGTGCCAATGGTGATCGGCTAGGAATGCAGGTATTGGTTAATCAATTGCGTGCACTCTTTCCTGAAAGCCAGGAATACCAACGTTATTTGCAATTACAGTACAGTACTGAGGCCGTATGGAAGTAAATCCTAATTCACCATCGAATCATTCGAGCGTAGCTCCAAACGCGTTAGGAAATGTTCAACGTCCAGGTGAGTACTTGCGTCAGATTCGTATCAATCAGCAACGCGATCTGGACGATGCAGCCAATGAGCTGAATATTCCGGTAAAAACCCTGACTGCGCTTGAGCAGGATGACTACAAGTCTTTGCCTGAAGCCACTTTCATTAAGGGCTATTATCGTATCTATGCCAAGTTTCTGGGGGTAGATGCTTCTAGCATCATCCAGCGTTTTGATGAAATTTATACGAATGATACCGGCCTGTTGCCCAATCATGCCCTGAATAATTCTCCGATCAAAATTATGGGGAAACTTCCGGGTTCGAAGCGCGATCGTAACCGTAAATGGTTAAAACGCATTTTGATTGCCTTGACGGTACTGGTGATTCTGGGGGTATTGACGACGATCATACAAAACTGGTCCAGCAATAACAGCCAGAATGACAGTGAAATTGCCGCAGACCCATCTTCTCATATTGAAGTTCTAAATCTGGATAATGGCACAGCCATGATGGGCGACCAGTTAAAACTGGATTTTCAGCGTCCAACCTCGGTTCATATCGTGGATTCCACTGGAAAGGTATTGGCGACTGGCCGTCAAGCTTCCACCTTGCAGCTTAGTGGTGAGCCGCCATTTCAGATTCGTCTGGATGATGCCACTGCCGTATCACTCAGTTTAAATAATGAAAGTATTTCATTGTCTCCATATACCGTGAACGGAAAAGCAGAATTCCGTTTGTCACGTTAAGGGTGAGAGTAGGTCGAAAGAATGATTATTAATCCAATTCAGCGTCGTTCAACACGTAAAATCCGTGTGGGTTCTGTCTATGTGGGAGGGGATGCCCCTATCAGTATTCAGTCAATGACCAATACTGAAACCTGTGATGTAGATGCGACCGTTGCACAAATCCAGCGGTGTGTGGATGTGGGCGCGGATATTATGCGTGTATCTGTGCCGACCATGGAGGCCGCAATCGCCTTTGGTGAAATCCGCAAGCAGGTCAGTGTGCCTTTGGTTGCTGATATTCACTTTGACTATAAGATTGCCCTTGCGGTTGCAGACTATGGGGCGGACTGTCTGCGTATCAATCCGGGCAATATCGGTTCTGAAGCCAAAATCCGTGAAGTGGTGGCTGCTGCAAAGCATCATGATATTTCCATGCGAATCGGAGTGAATGCCGGTTCTCTGGAAAAAGATATTCAAAAGAAATATGGCGAACCGACGGGCCAGGCTCTGCTTGAATCCGCAATGCGCCATATCGACATTCTGGATCGTCTCGACTTTCAGGAATTCAAAGTTTCGGTTAAAGCCTCCAATGTCTTCTTAACCATGGATGCGTACCGTTTGCTGTCGCAGCAAATTGATAACCCGCTGCATCTGGGAGTGACTGAAGCTGGTATTTATCGTACCGGTTCAGTGAAATCCGCGATTGCCCTCGGTGGCCTGCTGATGGAAGGCATCGGTGACACTATGCGAATTTCCCTGGCGGCAGAGCCTGAAGAAGAAATTAAAATCGGTTTTGATATTTTAAAATCACTCAGTCTGCGTTCTAACGGCATTAACTTTATTGCTTGTCCAAGCTGCTCACGTCAAGAATTTAATGTGATCAAGGTCATGCAGGTTCTGGAAGAGCGTCTGGAAGATGTGCGCGTGCCAATGGATGTTTCGGTTATCGGCTGTAAGGTCAATGGTCCAGGTGAGGCCAAAGAAGCCGATATTGGTGTAGTGGGTGCAAGTCCACGCTCACTGGTGTACCGTAATGGTGAAAAAAGCCATTTAATTGACACAAATCAACTGGTTGATGAAATCGAGGCAATGGTTCGTCAACGTGTTTCCGAGCTTGAAAAAGCTAAATCTAAAGAGATTATTCGCACAGGTTTTTCTGAGTAGATCATGAGTTCAATCGTCGCAATCAAAGGTTTTAATGACATTCTCCCAGCGCAAACCCCGGCTTGGAGACGTCTTGAACAGCATCTATCAAGCTTGATGGATACGTATGGTTATCAACAAATCCGTTTGCCGATGGTTGAGCAGACCAATCTGTTCAAGCGTTCTATTGGTGATGCCACGGATATTGTTGAAAAAGAAATGTACACCTTTCTGGACAAAGGGAATCCGCCTGAGTCATTGACCTTGCGTCCTGAAGGAACAGCAGGTTGCGTCCGTGCCATGCTGGAGCATAACCTGTTGCGCGGTGCAGCACCGCGTGTATGGTACATTGGACCGATGTTCCGCTATGAAAAACCGCAAAAAGGCCGTTACCGCCAGTTTCATCAGTTTGGAGTGGAAACCTTTGGTGTGGCTACCCCAGATATAGATGCCGAACTGATCCTGATGACAGCGCGTTTATGGAAACGTATGGGGGTAGCTGACAAGGTTCAGCTGGAACTGAATACGCTGGGTGAATCGGATGAGCGGGCAGCATATCGCGCCGCACTGGTGGAATTCCTTGATGCTCATAAAGCCGATCTGGATGAAGATTCACAGCGCCGTTTAAGTACAAATCCGCTGCGTATTCTGGATTCTAAAGATGCCAAGACCCAGTCAATTCTGGAAAATGCACCAAAATTGCACGACTTTATGGGTGAAGACACGCTGGCGCATTTTAATCAGCTACAGCAGTATTTGACTGAAGCCGGTATCAGCTTTGTGATTAATCAAAAGCTGGTACGTGGTCTGGACTATTATAATAAGACAGTCTTTGAATGGACCACAACGCATTTGGGTTCACAAGGTACAGTATGTGCCGGTGGCCGTTATGATGGTCTGGTTGGTCAGTTGAAAGGCAAGGCAGACCAGTCTGTCCCAGCAGTCGGTTTTGCGATGGGTATAGAGCGTTTATTGCTTCTGCTGGAGCAAGTTGAAGACAATACGCCAACACGTGACTGTGAAGTATTTCTGGTTGCTGATCCGGCCTCCCAGGGCAAAGCGTTGGTGCTGGCTGAACAGATCCGTGATCAGCTTGAAGCCACAGGCAGTGCGATTCGCTTAAAGGTGGGCTCACAAGGCTCAATGAAATCACAAATGAAAAAGGCTGATCAGGCGGGTGCCTTATATGCAGCGATCGTCGGTGAGCGTGAGCTGGAAGCTCAAAGCTTTACAGTCAAGGAGTTGTCAACTGCCGAGCAGACGAATGTGCCATTTGCTGAATTTGTTGCATTTTTCAGTACTAAAATTTCTTCAAAATAATCGATAAAACATTAGGAAAAGGGTAATCGCATGAGCGCAATGAGTGATGATGATCAACTTGAAAGTTTGAAATCCTTTACGAAAAAGTATGGTTCTTCAATCATTACCGGGATTTTGATTGCGTTGATTGCCTTTTTCGGATGGGAATACTGGCAGAAGAAAAACCTGGCAGAAGCACAAATGCAGACTGCTAAGGTGCAGCAGTTGATGGATGACGCGCAAGCCCAGGATGGCGATGCATTTGCTAAGCTGTCTGAAACAGCGGACAAAATTGTCAAAGATGCTCCGGATTCTGCTCAGGCCATCCAGACCCAGCTGGTGATGGCAAAACTGGCTTATGATAAAGAAGACTATGCAGCCGCTGAAAAGGCCTTGCAGAAAGTTGAAAACTCGAAAGTCAAGGATGCAGGTCTGATTCAGGTGGTGAAGTTGCGTCTGGCCTATGCACAGCTGGCTCAGAAAAAATATGATGTTGCGCTTAAAACATTAGATGCAGTGACTGAACCGGCATTCAAGGCAACTGCGGATGAAGTGCGTGGTGATATTTATGTTGCCAAAAATGATATTGAAAATGCGAAAAAAGTATATCAAAGTGCATGGGATGCATTAATGGAACGCAAAGAAGAACGTCAAATTTTACAAATGAAACTTGAAAGCGTAGGCGTGCTGGTTGATGATCCTGAGATTGAACGCCCAATTATAGAAACACAAGTGGACGAAACTGAATGAATAGAACATATAAAATCACCTGTGCCTTGACAGTTTTGACCCTTGCACTTGCGGGCTGTGCGGGTAAAACCAATAAAGCCCCAGAAGTTAAACCGAATCCATTGCCTAAATTGACTCAGGCCAAAACGTTGGTTCCGGTGTTTTCGACCAATGTTTCTGCCACTGAAGCAGCAGATCCTTTGCGTCTGCGTCTGGGTGCAGACCAGGGGCTGATTTTTGCAATTGACCCTAAGGGTGAAGTGAGCGCATTTAATGGCAAGCAACGTGTCTGGCAGAAAAAAGTAGCGCAAGACTCCCTGAGTGCAGGTGTAGAAGCCGCTGACGGAATCGTGGTGGTAGGCACCAACAAAGGTAAACTCCTGGCTCTGGACCAGAAAACAGGTGAGCAAAAGTGGACTGCCCAGTTGACGGGTGCCATTTTAGCGCCATCGCTGATTCATGCGGGACGTGTCATTACGGTAAGTAATGATGGTACGGTGTATGCGCATGAAGCCACCACTGGGACACAGGTATGGACCTATAACCTGCCGAATGTACAGTTCAGCTTACGTGGTGTGGCTGCTCCTGTGCCTCTGGATGCACGTAATATCCTGATTGCCTCTGCTAATGCCTATATTTATGTCATCGACGCGATCAGTGGTGTACCAAAAATGCAGCGCCGTGTCGCTGTATCGGATGGACGTTCAGATATCCAGCGTCTGGTGGATATTGATGGTGAACCTGTGGTGGCTGGACAGTTTGTCGTGACCACCAGCTATCAGGGCCAGGTGACGGTACTGGATCTGGCCTCACAGCAGGTGGTCTGGAGTGAAGATGCCAGTAGTATTCAACGTCCGGAAGTGGTTGGAAATGGTGTATTTGTGGCACAAAGCAATGGTAAAATCAGTGCCTATGAAATTACCACCGGCCAACCGCTTTGGGAAAATGACCAGTTGTTGAATCGTCAGCTGAGTAACCCGGTGATGCTGGGGAATGAGCTGGTGGTGGGTGATCTGGAGGGTGTATTGCATCTGATCGATCCACGTAATGGACAGATTGTCGGTCGTGCCAAAACTTCAGGGGAAGTCCGTACTTTGCGTGTGATTGACAATCAACTCTATGTGTCGACACGTAAGGGTGCATTGAGCATCTGGCAGAATCGTTAATTTTACTTGCCTTATGTTAAACTAGGCGCAACCGTATTTTTTGAACCGCGGGGCGATTGAAAACTCAATGCCCCGTGTTTTATTTCGGGTATTTACCCGCTATCTTCCTATACTTTCTGATGTGCAGGCCTCTATAGACTGCCTGATATTGAATAAAGGTTAATCTATGAAACCCGTAATTGCGCTCATTGGTCGTCCGAACGTCGGAAAATCAACCCTGTTTAACCAGATTACCAAGAGCCGTGACGCATTAGTGGCAGACTTTGCCGGCCTGACCCGCGACCGTAAATATGGCGATGCCGTCTACCAGAATAAGTCATTTATTGTGGTGGATACCGGCGGTATTGGTGAAAATGAAGGGGGCATCGACTCCTACATGGCGGAGCAGTCCAAAACCGCCATTCATGAAGCTGACATGATCATTTTTGTGGTCGATGCACGTGCCGGGCTGCTGGCTTCTGATGAACAGATTGCTCGTGAATTGCGTACCCTTGGCAAAAAAGTCTTTCTTGTCGCCAACAAAGTAGATGGCGTACATGCAGAAGCTGCGCTGGTAGAGTTTTATAAGCTTGGAATGGGTGAGCCTTTACAGGTAGCCGCCAGCCATGGCCGCGGCGTGCAGCAGATGTTAGAAGATGTGCTTGCGGATGTGCCTGAAGATGAAAACCCGGAAGAACATGACAAAAATACCGGGCTGCGTCTGGCGATTATCGGCCGTCCAAATGTGGGTAAATCTACACTGGTAAACCGCCTGCTGGGTGAAGAACGTGTGGTTGCATTTGACCAGCCGGGAACCACCCGTGACTCGATCTATATTCCTTTTGAGCGTGACGGCCGTCAGTACACCCTGATTGATACCGCCGGGGTACGCCGTAAAGGTAAAGTGGATGAAATGATCGAGAAATTCTCCATCGTGAAAACTTTGCAGGCGATGAAAGATGCGCATGTGGTGGTGATTGTGGTGGATGCGCGTGACGGGATTGTGGAGCAGGATCTGCACCTGATCGGTTATGCGCTGGAGGCTGGCCGCGCCATGGTAATTGCGATCAACAAATGGGACAACATGTCTGAATATGATCGCAAGCAATGTAAGCTGGATGTCGAGCGCCGCTTTGACTTTATCCCTTGGGCGAAAATTCACCTGATTTCGGCCCTGCATGGTACTGGTGTGGGTGAGATGTATCCTTCGATTCACCGTGCCTATGATTCTTCTCATCTGAAAGTATCACCGGCCAAACTGACCCAAATCCTGAATGATGCAACCGATGCGCATCAGCCGCCAACGGTACAGGGCCGCCGAATCAAGATGCGTTATGCGCACATGGGCGGACAAAACCCGCCAACGATCGTGATTCACGGTAACAAGGTGGATAAAACGCCTGCGGATTACCGTCGTTATCTGGAAAACGTCTTCCGTAAAGTGTACAAACTTGAAGGGACACCAGTAAAAATCGAATTTAAAACCTCGGAAAACCCGTTTGAAGGTCGTAAGTCACAGATAGACGAACGTACTGCTGCGCGCCGCCGTCGTTATGTACAGAAATTCAAGAAAGCAGAGAAGAAATTTAAACGTGGTTAATCGCCATATTTAAATGTAAAAAGCCTGCGAAAGCAGGCTTTTTTATTTGTTCCTGTTTTAGATTGAACATTTTTTTGCTTTTTGATAAATACGGATATTTTCAAGATTAGCTAAAGCTACGTCAGCATCGGCTTGAGAGGCAGCAATATTATTTTGATTGTTATTGCCAGTAAAAGCATTGGTGATTTCAGTTGCGCGTGCAACTGTTTGAGACTGGCCTGCAAACGCAGAGAGTGCACCACTTGCAATACCTGCCAATTTAGAAACAGGATTATTAGCTTGATTGAGGGCATGTTGACTTGCTTCTAAGCTGCGTTCAAAACTGCGCGCTTCTACCGCCAAATCGGTACAATCTAAACCTTTTAAGTATGTGGTTGAGTAGACACCGTTATTTTGATTTGAAGCATGATTATAATTAGAAGCATAAGCACGGTCTGCACGTGCAACAGCAGTATTCGCCTGCAAACGGCTGCGCTCCATATTGGCTTCAGCCTGATCCATGATTGCGCCGTTTCTAGCTCCCATAACTGCTGTAGCAGCTTCTAACCAAGAGCTAGCTTGGGTTGAAAATGATAGTGTAATAATTGCAGTGCTAAGTATGATTCGCTTAAACATATGACCCTCTGTTTTTCTATGTATAAAATTGTAGCTGAATTGTAACGGGTTTTTATGCGATTAAAAATAGCTTTAAAGCTCATGTGTTATTTTAATTAATCACTACATTTTATTGTTTTACTTAAGTTTTATTAAAGTATATTTTCGGGTATTCCTGACTCTTGGTCAGAGAGGCAATTAGTTTGATTTATACTTTAAGCTCTAAATGCAACATTTTTATAAGGGCAACTATTTTTGAAGTCTATTATTCATATTAATTGGATCGCACTGGCACCAAGACTTAGACATTTACAGGGCCTGGATCGTAAAAACTATATTCAGCAGCGTAAACAATGGATTTATGGCTATCGTAACCAGTTGCTCTCCACACAGTTGGGTTGCGTGATTGATCAGCAGGATTTCAGCCTGGCCGAATACGGCAAACCTTATCTCCATACTCATCCAGATTTCAGCTTTAATCATAGTCATAGCCGAAATTTCTATGCTCTGGCAACCAGTCATCAGGTTCAGAACTTAGGGGTTGATATTGAAGATCTCGACCGAAAGGTTCGTTTCGAAGCCTTGGCACAACACGCTTTTCATCCTGAAGAACTCAGGCAATGGCAGGAGCTGAATTATGATCCAGAGTACTGGTTCAAGGTCTGGACCACGAAAGAAGCTGTCTTGAAGGCTTCAGGATTGGGGATTCGGATAAATTTAAATGAGTTGAATACCCAAGTCTATCCGGAGCAAAATGGTGGGCGCTGCGAACATCCAGATATAGGAATGTATGCTTATCAAAATTATGTTCTCGTGGGCTGCATGCTTAGCGTGGCTTGGCAAAGTGAGCAGTCATGCAAGGGTTTTAAATTTCCAGTTATTCAGATTCATCCAGGTGTCTAAAAGCATATTCACTATTTTTTTATTTTTTGGCAAGCCATAGATTACTGATCCGGTTGACGAACTGGGGACTTATTTGGGAGAGATGGAACAAGAACCGGCTTTTAAACCCGACGGGATGGTGGGTTACTTGCCAGATGGAATCTTTGAGCTGCGCGAGTTTAAGAATATCCTGCGCCACATCTTCTGCTTTCAAATGCACGCCTATTTTTTTGATGCTTTCCGCCTGCATATCTTTGACCATCGCGGTACTTACGAAAAGTGGCATCACATCCAAGACTCGAATCCCATAAGGTTGCCATTCAATATCCAGGCTTTCAGTCAGGCCGCGTACTGCAAACTTGCTGGTCGCATATGAAGCCAAATCAGCCTGACCATAAATCGCAGATGCTGAGGATAAATTGATGATCCGGGCGAAAGAGGACTGTTTTAAATAGGGAAAAGCGGCATGACAGCCATTGAGAGTGCCTTTGATATTAATATCCAAGGTTCGATGATGTGATGGAATGGGGGTATTTTCAAAAGGACCTGAATATAAAATACCGGCATTATTGACCAGGATATTAATCTCACCGGCCCAGGCTGCGAACTCACTCAAAGCTGCTTCCCAGCCAGCATAATCTGTTACATCAATAAAGCCGGCCTTGGCATGTTCACCGAGTTGCTGGGCCAGTTGTTCTGCCTGCTCCACGTTAATGTCATAAATACCGACTTTGTAGCCGTGCTGGTAAAACAGGGCAGCTGTCGCGGCACCAATTCCTTGTGCAGCACCACTAATCAATATACTGTGCATGTGCTTGATCTCCTTATTGTCTTTTTTTTTGAGCATAGCAAGAAATAGGCAGAATAAAGCGGCTATTTGGTAAAGATGAGGTGTTAAAAAGTGGAACAATTACTCCAGATCATGCGTGAGTTACGTGAAAAATGCCCCTGGGATCAGCAACAGACTCCCGAATCTCTAACCCGATATGCGATAGAAGAAGCGTATGAAGTAGAGGCAGCGGTACGTTCTGCTAATGTTGAAGATGTGCGGGATGAACTTGGAGATCTGCTGTTACAGGTGGTATTTCAGGCGCAAATGTACAGCGAGCAGGGTGCTTTCGATTTTCAGGACGTGGTGCAGGCGATTAGCGATAAACTGATTCGTCGTCATCCGCATGTGTTTCAGGCCGAGCAGTTTGCACAGCTGAGCCCTGAAGATGTGTCAGTATTATGGAAGAAAATTAAGCAGATAGAAAAGCAGGGCAAACCCCGTTCACGCCTGGATCAAGTCAAGCATGCGCCAGCATTGCAGCAGGCCGATGAGATTCAGCGGAATGTAGCCAAAATTGGTTTTGATTTTCCTGATGTGGCAGGTGCGTATGGCAAGCTGGAAGAAGAATTAAGCGAACTCAAGCAGGCCATAGCTGCACAGAATTCCGATGAAATACAGGAAGAATTTGGCGACTGCTTATTCTCATTGGTGAATATCGGCCGTAAACTTGGAGTTTCAAGCGAAATGGCATTATTGGGAACGATCCATAAGTTCCGGACTCGCTTTGCCTTGATGGAAGATCAGGCCGACAAACAACAATTAAACCTGGAAAGTCTGTCACTGGCTGAGTTGGATCAGCTCTGGGAACAGGCCAAATTAGAATTAAAAAAAAGGGCTGCTCATGAACACCTTACAACCTCGAACAGGTCTGACATGGATTAATTTTCTTCTGCTCGGTTGCTGGCTTGGTTATCTGTCAATTGCGACTACTGCTCAAGCAGCGGGAACAAATGGAACAAATTATACGGAATGGAAAACCCGGCAGCAGCAACAGGATGCGCGTCTACAACAGAAAGTAGCGATCTCTCCTGCTTCTGAAAGTAATTACTATCTGGCCAAGCCTGCTTTATCAGTCACTTCGGTTGCCGATAAAATTAGCCTGAATAGAGCAAATGTGGAGCAGTTACAGCAGTTGCATGGGATTGGACAGAAGAAAGCGCAAGCGATTGTTGAGTATCGGCAGAAAAACGGTAAATTTAAAACGATTGAAGATATTCAGCTGGTCAAGGGAATCGGGCCAGCTTTATTTGCCAAAAACAAGGCTAGACTGGGGCTGTAAGCAGACTGAAGAGACGATGAATTGCCAATCAATCTGAATGCTAAGAATGAGATAATCAAATTGCCCTTTAGCGGTGTAAGCGATATGATTAGCGTCATCTTAAAAATTTACGTTCAGACGTAGGAGACAGCGTCTTTTGCAAACTTTGCACGCGTCAAAATGTGGTTTATCAACCGCTCAATTACCTTCTTATATTCTCGATGTGATTGATGCCCTAACCAAGGCAGGCTATGAAGCTTATATTGTAGGGGGTGGTGTCCGGGATCTGATGCTGGGTTTAAACCCCAAAGATTTCGATGCTGTCACCAATGCCACACCCGCTCAGGTCAAAGAGGTATTCGGACGGCGTTGTCGGATTATCGGACGACGTTTCGAGCTGGCGCATGTCTATTCCGGCCGTGAACTGGTGGAAGTAGCGACCTTTCGTGCGCCGCCTAAAAAAGCAGTTACCTCTGCTGCGGGCATGATCCTGCGTGACAATAACTGGGGCACCATCGAACAGGATTTTGCCCGCCGTGATTTTTCTATTAATGCACTGTATTACCAGCCGCGCAAAGCAATTGTGCTGGACTTCTGTCATGCAGTAGAGGACATCAAAAGTAAAACCTTGCGTTTGCTCGGTGATCCGACATTAAGATTTGAGGAAGATCCGGTCAGGATGCTGCGCACTTTACGTTTTGCAGCCAAACTGAATTTCAATATTGATGAGGCCATTCTGGATATTTTTACGCCGGAAATGACCCAGCTGTTACGTGACGTTTCTCCGCACCGTCTATATGACGAGTCACAGAAACTCTTTACTATGGGGCATTTGAACCGGGTATTGCCGATGCTGATTGATTTTGGTATCTGGCGTCAGTTATTTGCTGATATCCAGCCTGATATTACGCCGTTTATTGAGCGTGCAGCAAAAAATACAGATCAGCGTATTTCAATTGGTAAAACCATCAATCCCGCTTTCTTTTATGCGGTATTGCTATGGCAGCCATTTTTAGAGCGCTGTGAGTTTTATCTTTCCCGCGGTGTGGTGGCAGCTGAAGCACGTGCCCAAGCGGGGCTGGATGTACTGAAGCGTCAGGCCACGCG
>NZ_SMTB01000229.1:0-538 GCF_006864105.1 Acinetobacter sp. RF14B
TGTTAGTTTTTACATAACCAGCAGTTGCTGTTTGGTCTGCGACGGCACGAACGTAAGACGCTTTAAAATCATAAACAGCAGATTTTGTCGTTGCATCCAGGGCTTTAGTATACACATCGCCAGGGTTGTTAATTTGAACCTGTTTGATAGTGGAACCATCAATATTGTGCAGAGCGATATTCACGCCGTCAGACGGGTTGTTAATAGACATGTCGTTGTTCAGCGTTCCTTTGCTATTACCAAAGAAAACAGAACCGAAGGTCATTTTAGCTGTACTACCTGGATTCGGATTTGCTTTGCTGCAGTCAACGGTGATGCTGAAAGGTTTGGCTTTAGCGCCAACGGTGTCATTCAGCACGCCAGCATCGATTTCACCAACAGTTGCAGTTTGCAGCAGGATCAGACCATCTTTATTACCGCCGTCAACGCGGGTTTCACAGGTGTTATCAACAACCAGACCACTGATATTTAACTGACCACCATCCATATCAGCAGAAGCAGTACCTGCAACCATTGCCAGCATAAGACCAGACAGGGC
>NZ_SMTB01000230.1:0-534 GCF_006864105.1 Acinetobacter sp. RF14B
ACGAGGCGGGAAAGGGGTTTGGTCAGTTCTTTCCGTTCCATGTATCGTTTGAAGATCCAGAGATAAATATCAACCAGTTCCAGCCCGGCACTCATCGTTCCCGACTGGAAGACAAGCGGTTTTGCTGGCATGTTCTTCATATCCATGACAGGCAAACCCGGCCCCAGTGCCCACGGCTGTTCGCGGATCTGGTAGTAAAACTCGTTCAACTCCCGCTGGGTGGTGTTGAACTGTGACTGCTGGTCAACAATGATATCTGCTTTCCGGTTCGGTGCCCCCAGACGAGAGCAGATCCCGTGCAAAACGGACTGAAAACCAATCATATTGGGCATGATCTGCAACTTTTCCTTATTGGTTTTGCAGTTGTACCCCAGCTCATCAAAGTTGACCATCGCCCAAGATAGGGCATCGGTAATGAGTTCAACTGAACGGGCATCACCCAGAGAGTGAACGCGCTGAAGCAGCACTCCACAAACCTCACTGAATAATGAGCAAGAACGTTCATCATGAGCCTCAAGACGGGCACGCCACGCT
>NZ_SMTB01000231.1:0-533 GCF_006864105.1 Acinetobacter sp. RF14B
GCGGTGCGGAGTCCGGAGAGTAACGGAATAGCAGAGAGCTTCGTGAAAACGATAAAGCGTGACTACATCAGTATCATGCCCAAACCAGACGGGTTAACGGCAGCAAAGAACCTTGCAGAGGCGTTCGAGCATTATAACGAATGGCATCCGCATAGTGCGCTGGGTTATCGCTCGCCACGGGAATATCTGCGGCAGTGGGCTTGTAATGGGTTAAGTGATAACAGATGTCTGGAAATATAGGGGCAAATCCAGTGACGTTATTACCAGTAAGTGTGATGTTACAGGTTGTCGCTTTGACAGTGGCTGTAAACTCTACATTAATATCCGTTGCAAATACTGATGGTGATAATAATATTCCCATCAGTATCGCTATTTTATGTGGCGTTATTTTTATCATTTGACGTCCCTTGTCGTTACTGAATCTGACACCGAATTCCATTCAGAATAATAGATTGCGCTATTTTTTCTGCTTCTGAACTTTGTTGATAATGCGCAAGACAACTTACGGGTTTACTTTCTTCGAGCCATTTAAT
>NZ_SMTB01000232.1:0-532 GCF_006864105.1 Acinetobacter sp. RF14B
AGCGTAGCGCCGCGTCCGATGGTTAATAACAACGACGAGGCAAGAAGGGCGCTGGTAGAGCGTCGTAGGGATAAGTTCATTTGTCTGTCCGGCAGTGCGTTTCGTTATGTTTTGTTTTAGAGATGTAAAGAAATAGCATGGCAAAAATCCGAAGTATAGCGACTTATTTGCGCATTAATGCCGTCGTAACCGGCGACTAACGAATCAACTGTTAAAGAAAAGTAAATTCAGCTAAGTTGATTGCTTACAAAAGATGAAATTCAGAGGCGGTAGAATGTCGCGAAAAGATGGGGTGTTGGCGCTACTGGTAGTGGTCGTATGGGGGCTAAATTTTGTGGTCATCAAAGTGGGGCTTCATAACATGCCACCGCTGATGCTGGCCGGTTTGCGCTTTATGCTGGTCGCTTTTCCGGCCATCTTTTTTGTTGCACGACCGAAAGTACCACTGAATTTGCTCTTGGGGTATGGATTAACCATCAGTTTTGCGCAGTTTGCCTTTCTGTTCTGCGCCATTAACTTTGGTATGCCTGCT
>NZ_SMTB01000233.1:0-531 GCF_006864105.1 Acinetobacter sp. RF14B
GAGCTCGGTGGAACTGCCCACCAGCGTCAGTTCTACCTGCTTGCCGAGTTTTCCCGCCAGATCACGCACCAGCCGGGGATAGCGACTAAAGACATATTCCATCGGCATCATGCGAATCGACATCACTGATTCCTGCAAATCACGGGCGTTACGTTGTAACTGCCCCATGCTGGTAATCAAATCACCATGATTAACCGGGTCCAGTTCGCTGGAACGCTGGGCAAGCATGGACTGGGTGATAACCAGCTCGCCGACGAGGTTAATTAATTGATCAACCTTTTCTACCGCTACACGGATGCTGGTGGATTCACTGCTGCGCGTCGTTTTTTCCCGCTCCACGCGACCGGTTGGCGCTTGTTCGGCTGCCAGTTTAAGCACTGGTGGGGTGGATATTTTTGGCGAGACTTCTACTGTTTCAAAGGTAATCTGATCGGCTTCAATCACAAAACAGAGTACCGCTGTGATGTCATCTTCGGCGATATCGCCCGGTAATATTGCCGAGAGAGAATCCGCCCCTTTCACCACGTCAGT
>NZ_SMTB01000234.1:0-531 GCF_006864105.1 Acinetobacter sp. RF14B
ATGGGGCAATGGGTGAAAGAGGATAAAATCCACTACCACGAAGATATTACTGATGGTTTAGAGAATGCGCCACAGACGTTTATCGGCCTGCTGAAGGGTAAAAACTTCGGCAAAGTGGTGATCCGCGTCGCGGGTGATGATTAAAGTTTCAACGGCGGCGTAAGCCGCCATAAAAATCCAGGCAAAAAGCTTATTTTCAGCTTTAATTAACTAACCACGTCATTGTTCTGCTGCTAATAACAACAAAGGTGGGTGGTTTATGATTATTCACTTTAATACACCAGTTGAACTCCTTCTGCCGTGCAGGCAGGGTTGGACAGAAAACACGCGAAGGAATTAAAATGCCTGGAATGGGAAAAATGAAACATGTCAGTTTGACTCTGCAGGTTGAGAACGACCTGAAACATCAGCTTAGTATTGGCGCATTAAAACCTGGAGCACGACTGATTACTAAAAATCTGGCGGAGCAATTAGGTATGAGTATTACACCTGTGCGTGAAGCATTATTACGTCTGGTTTCGGTGAATGAGC
>NZ_SMTB01000235.1:0-528 GCF_006864105.1 Acinetobacter sp. RF14B
CTGAAAACGCCACTGGCGGTGCTGCAAAGTACGCTGCGTTCTCTGCGTAGTGAAAAGATGAGCGTCAGTGATGCTGAGCCGGTAATGCTGGAGCGAATCAGCCGCATTTCACAGCAAATTGGCTACTACCTGCATCGTGCCAGTATGCGCGGCGGGACATTGCTCAGCCGCGAGCTGCATCCGGTCGCCCCACTGCTGGACAATCTCACCTCAGCGCTGAACAAAGTGTATCAACGCAAAGGGGTCAATATCTCTCTCGATAGTTCGCCAGAGATCAGCTTTGTCGGTGAGCAGAACGATTTTGTCGAGGTGATGGGCAACGTGCTGGATAATGCCTGTAAATATTGCCTCGAGTTTGTCGAAATTTCTGCAAGGCAAACCGACGAGCATCTCTATATTGTGGTCGAGGATGATGGCCCCGGTATTCCATTAAGCAAGCGAGAGGTCATTTTCGACCGTGGTCAACGGGTTGATACTTTACGCCCTGGGCAAGGTGTAGGGCTGGCGGTAGCCCGCGAAATCACCGAG
>NZ_SMTB01000236.1:0-527 GCF_006864105.1 Acinetobacter sp. RF14B
CAGCGTGGTTTAAACCGTGTCGATCAAGGTTTTGAGCAATGGCAGAAGAACCAAGAAAGCAAACGCCTAGAACTGGAACGCCAAGCGGAAATGAAGCGACAGCAAGAATTAGATAAACAACGAGCCGAACAAGCAAATCGTAAGGCATCACGAAATTTAGATAATGATGGATGGTCACGATGAGTAACCAAAATGATGATTTAGACCTAGATGATCAGTTATATATTCTATTGGCATCTATGAAGGAATACAGAGAAGCCATAGCAGACGATAATAAGCGATTAGAGACGTTTTACAGCAAAGTGGCTAGTGGGGTGCTGGAACAGAGTAAAAAGACCCTAAATAATGCAAACCAAGAGGCTACACGCGCCCTCCAAGGTCGTATTCAGGAGTTAGATAAAGCCACCGATAAATTGAACTACAGATTTATTGCCTTGTTGTGTGCAATTTTCCTCAGTCTGGTTCTGGTTTTTCTGTCTTTTATATTTTTATTCATTCCAAGTTTTGACGAGATCAAAGAACGTCGT
>NZ_SMTB01000237.1:0-523 GCF_006864105.1 Acinetobacter sp. RF14B
AAAGGGAGCTATCTCCCTTGTTTGCATTGAAAAGTCCAGGCTGCAAAGTCTGGGCTTTTGCCGTATTAGGGCACGGTACAGTTTGGCTGTGCCCGTAAAAAATGGCTGGCTATACACAAGGAATGTGGCAATGAGTGGTGAAAAAAAGGCGAAAGGCTGGCGGTTCTATGGTCTTGTAGGTTTTGGCGCAATAGCACTGCTTTCCGCTGGCGGCTGGGCGTTGCAATATGCTGGCAGTGGGCCAGAAAAAACGTTGTCGCCGCTGGTGGTGCACAACAATCTGCAAATCGATCTCAATGAGCCGGACCTCTTTCTCGACAGCGACTCTCTGAGCCAGCTTCCCAAAGATCTCCTCACCATTCCGTTTCTCCACGATGTTCTGAGCGAAGATTTCGTTTTCTATTATCAGAATCATGCCGATCGTCTGGGCATTGAAGGCAGCATTCGTCGTATTGTCTATGAACACGATCTCACGCTGAAAGATAAGCTCTTTTCGTCACTCTTAGATCAGCCCGCGCAGGCA
>NZ_SMTB01000023.1:0-31110 GCF_006864105.1 Acinetobacter sp. RF14B
CTTGAATTTTCTGCCAGATATCATCGGTAAGAAGAGTGCGTGCCATTGAAAATGTAGAAATAAAAATAACTCAAAGGAGGATTTTAAGTATTTAAAACCAATTCTTCAAATGAGGACACGCCCTAGATTTTGCAAATATAAAATTTCCTAGCCACAGCTTGGTAGCTGGCCAATATCTTAGCTGGCCGCCCTGCGTTTTATGGCCCTGAATCATTACTCCGGCAGGATGAACACTAACAACTTTATTTTCATAAGTGATTTGCTATTGGTTTTATTATTCAAACCAAAAAGCGATGCCAAGGCACCGCTTCTGAATAATCCTTTAGACGAATTACATCGGATAATCTTCTAGACAGTCATAAATTTCGACTTGATCTAGGCTGCCGGTTTCCATTGCCAAGCATAATGCGACAACTTTTATCGTATCTGTCAAAGATTTTTCATCTTTTAAGTCAATGCCTTGCTGTAATTCCTGCATACGCTCTGCCGGAATTTCAAGTGCATGCGCTGTTTCCGTTGCGTCCACTTGGTTAAAGAAGTGCGAAATTGCGTCTTTCAGTTCTGCATCCGATGCATTCAAAATTCCTTGGTTCAACTGCTCTGTCAGCAGATCAGTTGAAGAAGATAAAGCTTGAGAGAATTTTTGAGCAAGGTTTTGACCCAGCACATCAGTCATCTTTAACATGGAGATACCTTCAACAATAAAGGAGAAAAGGGAGAAAATAACCCAAAGGGATGTTTTAAATTGGTTGAAAATTAACCTATATTGAGTGGAAGTGCAAAGCTTTGTAGATGACTGAGCAGTAGGATAATTTAAGAGAATAAGCCTTGAAATATATAACTATCAGATAAATATGAGCTTAAATGGGTTTTAGAGCCAAATTTGATTTTTTGGAGCTATATTAAAGGAATTATTTAGTAACATTTTGCCGATACGCCCCTGGACTTACACCTGTCCATTTTTTAAAAGCCCGATGAAAAGCGCTGACTTCCTGAAAGTTCAATTGTTCACTGATGTCCTGCAAACTTTGGTCGGTACGGGTTAACAGCTCAATTGCGGTATCACGTCGAATCTCATTTTTAAGCTGCTGATAACTAAATCCTTCATTTTTTAGGCGCCGTTGCATCGTGGCTTCGGACATATTCATTTTCAGGGCCAGTTCATTGAATTCCAGCCATTCGGCGGGTGGAACCGTTAAAAGCCGTTTGCGAATCTGGGTGCTTAGCGCATAAGGGTTTTTAAACCGGACCAACAGATTGTCGGGCGTTCGCTGGATAAATTGATACCAGGAGTTTTGATCCTGCTTCACCGGCAGATGTAAATAGGCTGCATCAAACTGGATATAATTTTCGCTGGCCTGATATTCAATCTGTTCACAAAAACGGACTTTATAATCAAAATCTTCCAGCGGTGCAGCGCACTTGAGTTGAATCTGATTCAGCAAAATTCGGTGTCCACTTAACCAGCATAAGAGAGAATGAATTAGCATTAGATAGGTCGCATAGCTAAACATGCGCTTGGTCTGCTTCTGGTCATAAATCAGAATATAAGCAAAATTTTCCTGAACCATGAGGGTGCTGTGCAGGTCGTCCAGAACCAGATTAAAAAATTGCAGGATTTGTTGCAGGGCTTTTTCCAGCGTGTCGGCCTGTAACAGCATTCTAGATAAGAGCTTAAAACTGCCACGGCGCATCGGATGGCTATCCATCCCGAAAAACTCATCATTCATGCTGTCGGCAAGTACAGTCCACAAGGCGGCATATTGCGCGACCGAAACCCGGGCTTTGGCTGAGTGAAGAATTTCTAGCGGAATACCGGCTTTATTTAAGATTACAGAAATATCATAGTGCTGCGCTTTGGCATTTAACAGCGCTTCATGAACCAGATCAATCGAGATCGTTCCCTTACTATATTTCAAGGCAGGTAAATGCATGGCCAGTCCAATCTTCCTTTTTTATTGTCCAAATCCATCAATCAAGATGCGATATTTGGAAATTGTACAGAATTAAATCTCTGTTTACTCTGCCTATTAAGTCTTAACTTGCCAAACTATCTTAATAGGACATTAAAATGAAGATTCAGGGAAAAGTCATTGTGGTTACAGGTGGTGCATCCGGTCTGGGTGCCGCCACCGCCACGCATCTGGTAGAGCAGGGTGCACAAGTGATTCTGGTCGATATGAACCAGGAACTAGGCATTGCCTTAGCGCAGCAGTTGGGCGAACAGGCTGAATTTGTGCAACTGGATGTCACTGATGAGCAGGCGGTAGAAACCTTTTTTGCTCAGGTGGAAAATAAATATGGTCAGCTCAATGGTCTTGTGAACTGCGCCGGAATCGCACCTTCAGCGAAGGTGCTGGGCAAGAAGGGTATTCACGAGCTTGCTATGTTCCAGAAAGTATTAAATATCAATGTGGCTGGCACCTTTAATATGTTGCGTCATGCAGCGGCATTAATTGCAAAATATCAACTGCAATCAGACGAAGAAGAACGCGGTGTAATTGTGAATACGGCTTCAGTTGCCGCCTTTGAGGGGCAGATCGGTCAAAGTGCTTATGCTGCTTCTAAAGGTGCTGTGGTTGCCATGACTTTGCCTTTGGCACGTGAGTTGGCGCGTGAAGCGATTCGTGTAATGACCATTGCACCGGGCATTATGGAAACACCCATGTTGAAAGGCATGCCACAGAATGTACAGGATGCCTTGGGGCAGATGGTTCCTTTTCCACCACGTCTGGCCAAACCTCAGGAATTTGCTCAATTGGTCGGTCACATCTTTGAAAACAGTTATTTAAATGGTGAAGTGATTCGTCTGGATGGGGCGATTCGTATGGCAGAAAAATAAAGATTTGAGCTTAAAGGGCATAAAAAGACCGGGTAAGACACTTTTTAGGTATTTACCCTGTATTAAAAAATAAGAAAGATCAGTAAAGGAAATACGCTGTGCTTTTAAATGATGAACAAAAAATGATTCAGGAGACGATGCGTAACTATTCGCAGCAGAAACTGAAACCTACCGCGGCCTTGCGCGATAAAACGGCCCAATTTCCAGCTCAGGAACTCAAAGAACTGGGTGAGCTGGGAGCGCTGGGAATGACCGTTGCTGAACAGTGGGGCGGTGCAGGTCTGGACTATGTTTCTCTGGTATTGGCACTGGAAGAAATTGCCGCCGGAGACGGAGCTATCTCGACTATTGTCAGTGTACAAAACTCCCTGCCTTGTGGCATTACCCAGCGTTATGGCACAGAAAAACAAAAGCAGACCTATTTAACCAAGCTGGCTTCGGGTGAATGGCTGGGTTGTTTCTGTCTGACTGAACCACAGGCTGGCTCAGATGCCAGTGCTTTGCAATGTAAAGCAGAACGTGATGGAGATGAGTGGGTACTCAATGGCACCAAGCAGTTTATTACCACTGGCAAACATGCCCAGATTGCCCTGGTGTTTGCAGTCACCGATAACTCTGCTGGCAAGAAAGGTATTTCATGCTTTCTGGTACCGACAGATACGCCGGGTTATCTGATTTCAGGTCTGGAAGAGAAAATGGGCCAGCATTGTTCTGATACGGCCACGATTATCTTTGATCAATGCCGGATTCCAGCTCAAAACCTGTTAGGACAGGAAGGTGAGGGCTACAAAATTGCCTTGTCTAATCTAGAATCTGGCCGGATCGGGATTGCAGCACAGTCTGTCGGCATGGCACGAGCTGCGCTGGATGCCGCAGTGGAATATGCCAATGAACGCAAATCTTTTGGGGTGGAACTGGTTCAGCATCAGGCAGTAGCCTTTCGGCTTGCTGATATGGCGACCCAGATTGAAGCAGCGCGACAACTGACTTTGCATGCAGCTACTTTGAAAGATGCTGGTTTAGCATGCTTGAAAGAAGCCTCTATGGCCAAACTGTTTGCTTCGACGATTGCAGAGCGGGTCTGCTCGGATGCCATTCAGATTCATGGCGGATATGGCTATGTGTCGGATTTCCCCGTAGAACGTATTTATCGGGATGTACGCGTCAGCCAGATTTATGAAGGGGCTTCAGATATTCAGCGTCTGGTGATCGCCCGGGAGGTCAGCAAAATCTAAGGCGCAGGATGAAGAGGACTGTTCAAATCCTGCAGGCCTATTGAGGGATATAGAAATTGTAGAAGGTGATAAAGCATGGTGAATTATTGATTCAATCGAAAAGCCACTCGCTACAAGGACAGCAACACATGCTCTGAAGCTAAAGCAGCTTTTAACCTGCCTGTAATGGACTACGCAGGCAGTAGAGAGAACAACAATTACAGCGGACACAGACACATCGTCTGGACATACAACAGAAATAGAGGTTGTCGGGATGAAGACACTAGAACAAGCATATCGCGAATTTGATTTTGACATGATGGTTCAACAACAGCTGGCAGGAACGCCGGAGGCTCTCAATGCTTATACAGAATGCTGCGGACGCTATCTGGGCCAGAACCGGACTGCGCTGATCTGGGAAGGTAAAAATGGCACAACACAGCATTGGAGCTTTGAACAGCTGGCAGATGCTTCAGCACAGCTTGCACACTATATGACAGCACTCGGTTTGCAGGCAGGTGACTGTATTGCTGGTCTGCTTCCGCGTACTCCTGAATTACTGATCACTATTCTTGCCACCTGGCGTATTGGTGCTATTTATCAGCCTTTATTTACGGCTTTTGAGAGTAAGGCGATTGAACATCGGATTAATACGGCTCACACTCGACTGATTGTTGCTGACCAGGAACAGCGTTCAAAACTGAACGGGCTGGATATTCCTCATATTTTAACGGTGCAACCAAGTTCAGAAAATGCGGCTCAAGATGCTGATTTCTGGGCTGAGCTTAAAAAGTATCCTACCGAGTTTGACACGGTTCAGGGTGGTTTAAGTGATATTTTTCTGATGATGTTTACCTCAGGTACGACTGGTCTGGCGAAATCCGTCCCTGTACCTTTAAAAGCTCTGCTGGCCTTTAAAGGTTATATGTTGCACGCCGTAGATTTGCGTGAAGAAGACTCATTCTGGAATCTGGCCGATCCTGGTTGGGCTTATGGTTTGTACTATGGCATTGCCGGTCCATTGAGTCTGGGGCATAGCATTATTATGGATGAACGTGCTTTTAGTGTAGACCATGCAGTTGAGATTATTAAAAAATATCAGGTCAATAATTTAACCGGCTCACCAACAGCATTCCGGATGTTCTTTGGTTTTAAAGAAAAATTTGATGCCGAAATCAGTTCATATTTACGTGTGGTCAGTAGTGCAGGTGAGCCTTTAACTCCAGAAGTCATTCAATGGTTTAACCATGAACTGGGAGTAAATATCCACGACCAGTATGGACAGACTGAGCTAGGAATGGTGATCGCCAATCATCATGCACTGGATCATCACAAGAAAATTGGTTCAGCCGGTTTTGCGATTCCGGGGCATCGTTTTGCAGTGCTTAATAATGACCTTCAGGAGGTAGGAAAAGGTGGCATTGGTACTTTGGCGATGGATTGTGCTGCTTCACCGCTGATGTGGTTTGAAGGCTATGGCGGTCATAACCGGAAGGCTTTTGCCGGCCAGTATTATTTAACTGGTGATACGGTCAAACTAAATGAATATGGTGGGGTTGATTTTATCGGGCGTGCTGACGATGTCATTACAACTTCGGGGTATCGAGTGGGGCCTTTTGATGTGGAAAGCACCTTGCTTGAATGTGAAGAAGTGCTGGAATCTGCTGTGATTGGCAAGCCAGATCCGGAGCGTACCGAAATTGTGAAAGCCTTTGTGGTATTAAAGCCGCAGTGCTTGGCCAGTGAAGAGCTGAGGCTTAAACTTCAGCACTATGTACGTTCACGTCTGTCCAAGCATGCTTATCCCAAAGAAATAGAGTTTGTGAGGAATTTACCAAAAACCTCAAGCGGTAAAATTCAGCGCAACCTGCTCAAGCAACAAGAAATTGCAAAAACTCAGGACATTCAACAGGTCAGTTAATCATTTCACTTATCTTAAGGTCGCGGTTGCGACCTTTTTTATCAGATTTGATGTAGTGAGGTCTAAAACTGATTAAACTCAATAACTGTTTTTTGTCATTACAATGTCATTTTATTTTTCTGGGAAATTTAAGTTTATCAAAAAATTAGCCCCTTTTAAAAAGAGGCTAAAAGGAGAGAAAGGTTTAAAAATTATAAGTTTATTTTCGCATGTTCTGCATCTGGCTTTTCTGGTTTTCCAGTAACATTGCCTTTGAGTATTTTAAGTAAATGCGTCACTTTATTGTCGGTAATATTCCAGTATTCTGCACTGAAGGCTTTGGCCACCAGAACACGAATACTGGGATCATCCTTGCCGTCAAACCAGTTTTCCGCCCACGGATTCCATAATTTTTCAATAAGTGCACGATCGGTACTGATTTCACCATGCGCACTGATAGACACATAAGTATCATCCGAAGGCTTGGCGAATGACAGGCCTAAATGATGGCGTCCCGTAGTGATGGCCTGCACAATATCATTGGTATCTTTCATAATGAAATATAAGTTCTGGTTTTCATTCATTCCCTCAAAATTCAGCATTGTCATGGGCTGAGAGTGGATTTCTTGAGTCTCGGTCTGATGGCTGATCATGGTAAAACGAACACCTTTAATTAATTCCCATAATTTTTCACGATCATTATGTTCTGAATAAGATTCGGTCATACAAATTCTTCCTTCTGTTTTAGATGGGGTTTTCTGGGTGACTACTAA
The DNA here is from genome assembly GCF_006864105.1 of Acinetobacter sp. RF14B. NCBI lineage: Bacteria > Pseudomonadati > Pseudomonadota > Gammaproteobacteria > Moraxellales > Moraxellaceae > Acinetobacter > Acinetobacter sp. RF14B. The sequence continues at coordinate 6,730 of NZ_SMTB01000023.1, forward strand.
ACAGCTTAATCTGATTTATAGGAGCAGGCAGAAGGTCTCACTGAACTTATACATTTTCAAACTGAAACACAGAGTGTGAATACAGAAGCACTCAAAAGAGTGCTATCTATTAAAGTTCGTTCAACAGAATAGACAAAATAAACGCCATGAATAAAGGCAGCATTCAAATGATTTCTACTTGATGCTGCGGGTTAAGCTGATATGCTATTTGACGCCCAGTTGCATTCTCCTTTATTGAAGCGCTGTGACATTGATCACGTTCTTATTGGCATGACATTTCCATATTTCTATAAAGGTAATTTTTGGGTAAGCGCTTTTTAAACATTTTGGAACAAGGAAAGACGTTGTCTACATTCACGATGGATGCTATCTCCCCGGAACTTGAATTGACAGATGCCGAATTGCACCTGTATAGCCGTCAGATTTTATTAGAGGGCTGGGATATTGAAGCACAGGAACGACTGAAACTGTCAAATGTCTGTATTGTGGGGTGTGGCGGGATCGGTTGTGTGCTGGCAGAACTGTTGGCGCGGGCTGGTGTGGGTAAAATCACCCTGATTGACCCAGATACGATTGAGATGAGTAATCTGCAACGTCAGCTGGCTTTTACACCTGAAGATCTGGGTTTCTATAAAGCAGAAATCCTGGCTAAAAGGTTGAGACAGATTAATCCGCATGTACGGGTTGAATCTATTAATCAGGCTTTAACGACTGAAAATGCGACTGCTCTCATCCAGCATCAGGACTTGGTGCTGGATGGTTGTGACCAGTTTGCAACGCGTTATCTGGTGAATCAAAGTTGTGTAAAATTAAATGTGCCCTTATTGAGTGCCTCTGCCATTGGATTTCAGGGGCAGTTATTTATGATTGAAGGGGATTCCGCCTGTTATGCCTGTCTGTTTCCTCCAGAAAATCAGGCAGATGAAAGCCTGCGTTGTGCGGATTCAGGTGTGTTGGCCACCACACCCAATGTCATGGCCAGTTTGCAGGCCCACCATGCTTTGCTTTACCTGGGCTTAGGAAAAATGCCATTGAGACAGAAGTTTCTGCTGTGGGATGGCCTCAATTTCAAACAGCGAATTTTAAGTTTCCAAAAAGATACAGATTGCCCGGTTTGTCAGGCAAGATAAGCCTGCAAATTTTATTTTTTTTGCTACACTGCGTGTAATTAATTTTTCCTAAGACATTATGAAAAACAATATCTGGTTAGATGGACTTCGTTCAGTGGCCCGTATGGGAGAAACTGCGGTCGTTGCAGCAAAGGCGGGCATTAAATATGCAACTGAAAAGCCGAGCAATGCCAAACTCATGCGTGAAACTTTTGAATCTTTAGGTTCGACTTATATCAAGCTCGGGCAGTTTATTGCCAGCACACCTTCGCTGTTTCCGCGCGAATATGTAGAGGAGTTTCAGGGCTGTCTGGATCAAACACCGACTTTGCCCTTTAGTTATATCCAGCAAGTCTTAGCCTCTGAGTTTGCTGATCGTAATCTGGATGAAATTTTCGCTTCAATTGATGAAACGCCGCTAGCGTCTGCTTCTATTGCGCAAGTTCATGCTGCCAAGCTGGTGTCTGGCGAAAATGTCGTGATTAAAGTGCAAAAGCCGGGTGTGGAAACCATTCTTTACACTGACCTGAATGTGCTGCACTGGGCCACCAAGCTGCTGGAAAAAGCTGTACCTAAAGTTAAATTCGCGTCTCTGGCCGATATTGTGGAAGAAATTAAAACCCGCATGGTACGTGAAGTTGATTTTATCGAGGAAGCGCAAAACCTGGATGATTTTGTCAACTATCTCAATGTGACCAATAATCAGGCAGCAACAGCACCTAAGGTTTATCATCAATATTCTACCCGTCGGGTCTTAACCATGGAGCGTCTCTATGGGGTGTCATTGACAGACTTTGAAGTGGTCAAGAAAATTTCTAAAGATCCATCACAGGTGTTAATTACTGCAATGAACACCTGGTTTGGTAGCTTGATGATGTGTAATAGCTTCCATGCGGACTTGCATGCCGGTAACCTGATGTTGTTGGAAGATGGCCGGATCGGTTTTATTGATTTTGGTATTGTGGGGCAATTGAAGCCAGAAGTCTGGACTGCATGTATGACCTTTATGGAGGCTTTGCAACACACCAATTATGAATTGATGGCAGAGAACATGCTAAAAATGGGCATGACTGCAGTCGAGATTGACACCAAAGTTCTGGCAGCCGATCTTGAGCGTTTATTTAGCGGTGTACTGATGTCTGATCCTCAGGAGCTGCTGAGTTCAAATCCTGCTGATCTGAATGATATCATGATGGATATGGTGGCCGTCGGTGAACGTCATGGTATTCGTTTCCCACGTGATTTTGCCCTGTTATTCAAGCAAATGCTGTATTTTGATCGCTTTATGCGAATTCTTGCACCGTATACCGATATTTATGCCGACCAGCGTCTGCAAATGGTGCAGGATATGGATCCTAATCTGCTGTTAAAGCATTAATTAAATCCCGCTTATCCTTTCTTTCATTCAAGTAAGGGAAGGATTTCCCCAAAAAGTTCTTTTTTATTCAAGGAGGGCTTTGGGGAGTTGACTTATCAATATCCTATTCTCGAGTGATCAAATGGACGCAATTATTATTGAAGGCTTAAAAGTCGATACGGTGGTCGGCTGCTTTAATTGGGAGCGTCAAATCATTCAGCCTTTATTGCTGGATTTGACCATCCATACCAGTCTGGAACAGGCATCACAATCAGATAGGCTGGACGATACGCTAAACTATGCCGAAATTTGTGAGATTTCAGCACGTGTGATTCAGGAAGCACAGCCAGAATTGATCGAACATGCAGCAAAATTGGTGCTGGATGCGCTTTTTACTACCTTTGAAAGTATAGAATCGATTATGATTACGATCCGTAAGCCTGCCATCATCGCGCAAGCCAATTCTGTAGGGATACGTCTTGAACGCCACCGAAACGATATTCGCCTTAGCACTGGCGAGTAATTGTCATCCACAGCACCATTTTCAGACTGCACAGCAATGTATTTCACAATGGGGAGAGGTAAAATTCTCGCCTATATATGCAATTCCATGTCGTGATGCGATTGGTTCAGATTACTGGAATGGCGCCTGTCTGCTATCCAGCCATATTTCTGTTGAGGAATTAATCAATTTTCTTAAGCAGCTGGAAGCAGACTCGGGACGGGTACGTCCATCCCATCAGATCACTCTGGACGTCGATTTAATTGCATGGGGATCTGATCTGGCCCATATGCAGCTGAATGAGAAAAAACTACCGCTCGCATTGGATGTCAAAATTCCAATGTGGGATGTATGGAAAAATGATCTTTTTCACCATCAAGCCCACGCTTTTCCTGTTATCCAGCCTTAAGGTCTGAATATTAATTGCTTCATTAGACGATATAGTCTTCAAGCTGAATGGATGACTTGTTTATTGTTGATTTTTGATCAATTTGGATAAATCGTTTTCAAATAGTCTGTTTTATAATTTTGGGTGCTGATGAATAAATAAAAATAATTATAAGTATAAAAAAAAGCTTGTTTTAATGTGAAGGAAATAATTTTTTCGATTCTAAATTGGCATTATTTTTATCTAAATTAAGTTTAAAACAGAATACAACGTGGGTTTAAGTCTGCGTTATATTCATTCTGATGTTCAGAATAGCGATATTGTTATGAACCAACAGGCACTAAATCTTCCTCGATCATCACATGGCGGATTTCTTCGTCCACCGCAGCGATCATCCTCTTATGTTAGGGCGAAAAAAAGCTCACCTTACGATGAGCTGTTGGGCTTGGTTAGCAATTAGATATAATAACTGGTTTGGGTCATTAATTTTGAAATTGCAGTCATGGTCATCCGTACGGGAGCAGGCAAATCTACGCCACCTGCGGCCAGCGCTGTATCGCGGTGATGCAGCTCATCTTCATTCATTTGCTGCAAAATGCGTCGGGAGCGCTCGTCTTGCGCTGGAAGTTGACGGATATGATGTTGCAAATGTATGCTGACCTGACGCTCGGTTTCTGCCACAAAACCCAGACTATATTTGTCACCCGCAATTCCGGCAATGGCGCCCATACCAAAAGACAGGCCGTACCAGACCGGGTTCAGCAAACTGGTATGACTGTCCAATTCTTTAAGCCGGTCTTCACACCATGCCAGATGATCCTGCTCTTCAATAGCTGCCTGTTGCATTTCCCGACGAACATTGGGAAGTTTCGCAGTCAAAGCCTGCCCGTGATAGAGTGCCTGGGCACAGACTTCACCACTGTGATTAACTCGCATCAGGCCAGCGACATGGCGGGCATCGCTCACCGTTAACTGGGTCTCTACCAATTGGGCTGGATTTTCACGTTGTGCAGAAGTACTCCCCGGAACAAGACTGCGTAGTGCTTGGTCAAAGGAATGAATAAGTTTATCGACACCTGTATATTGACGCATGAATTAATCCTCCAAGGGGGCGTTTGCGGTTTTGAGCATGGATTTGAGCCGGTAGAGTAGCCAGACCGTGAAGATGCCACTCAAGACTGCGGTAATACAAAAAAGTATTTTAAGATCAAACTCTAGAACGCTTAAAATAATAATTGAAAATATAGCAGAAGATACCATGAAAACAGCATTCAGGATGTTATTTGCAGCAACCACACGCGCACGATGTGAGCGAGGAGAATGAGCCTGCATCATGGTATATAACGGGACAATATAAAAACCGCCACTGATCCCCAGCAAAGTTACTGCCAGCATGACATGATAATAGCTCCAGCCTTGCTGAAATACCTCAGCCAGGCCGAGCAAAGCACCGCTACGTTCAGGAATGGCAGCCAGGCTTGCTGCCAGATAGAGGGCAAAAATAACCAGCCCAACTGCCCCAATCGGAACCATTTTAATATTGACTTCGGTGCCGCCCAATCTGCGGCATAAATAGGAACCAAGGCCAATCCCGACTGAGAAAAAAGTCAGCAGCAGGCTGGCTACATTTTCCGAAGCATGCAGGTTTTGTAGGGTCAGTTGGGGAATCTGGGTCAGATAGGTCGCCCCATAGAACCAGTACCAAGAGTTACCCAGTAAAATTAAAAAAATCAGCGGCAAGCTTTTTGCATATTTTAATGTCTGAAAACTGGTGCGAAAAAAATTCCAGTCAATCTGGATGTCGGGGGCTGGAATACTCTGTTTCAATATAGAGCGACTAGACCAATACCCCAGCATGGCAATTGTCAAGATAGTCAGACTAATCCAGAGCAGATGACCATTTGAGGCTGCAATAACAGCGCCGCCCAGAATCATACCAAACAGGATGGCCAGTGATGTGCCAGACTGAAACAGGGCATTTCCAGACATCAGCTCATCTGGCTTCAGGACTTCAGGTAAAATGGCGTATTTAATCGGGCCAAAGAACGTGGACTGGGTGCCCATCAAAAACAGGGCAAAGAGCAAAATCCATAAATTCCCCAGTAAAAAACCGATGGTTCCCAAAATCATAATGACGATTTCTAGAATCTTTAAATAACGAATCAGTTGGGCACGTTCATATTTGTCAGCAATCTGTCCGGCAGTGGCTGAAAAAATGAAATAAGGCAGGATAAACAGCAAGGCAGCCAGGTTGTTCAGCGTGCTGATATGGGTACTCTGTTGAATCCAGCCATAAGTAATGACCAGTAATAAAGCCTGTTTGAAAACATTATCATTTAAGGCACCAAAAAATTGGGTCAGAAACATCGGTAAAAAACGACGGGAGCCCAGCAGATGTTCGTTATTATTCATAGACACGTGCTACATTAAGTTTTATGAAGAAATGTGAGAGATGCGTAAACATTCGGAAAAATCATGTAAGATACTTTCGGCTATGTGAAGGTAAAAACCAGTAATTTAAGTTCTTTAGCTTATATTTTTTGGTCAAATAATCAATTAAAGAATGTATTTGTTTAGAGTTTGCTATGCTTGCAAAAAGAAATTTTAAAAAAACGATGCTGAATCGTAGTATGGGGAACCTCATACCACATCATGGCCGGACATGGCTGTGTATGAGCATATTTTTTATGATGTGGTCACATCAGGGCATAGCACAGACTGAACAGGCAGCAGACACTCCAGTCGCAGTGTCCCGAACGGAAAAGGTTGAAGAGCTGTCTCAGGAAGCCCTCCGCCAAGGTCTGGTTAATTCCGAAAGTGAAGCGGTTGAAACCATACAACAGGCTCTGGTGCCACAAATATCTGTTGATAGTATGCAGATGCTGCAGGAGCAGCAAAATGCCGGTGGTATTCTGGAAGAGTTTAGTCCGATTGAATTTGAAGATCTGGAAAACCTGCCGATGCAGAGTATTGACCAGAGCATGGCCAATGAAATTTACCGTGTCGCTGAAGAAGCCAAACGTGAAGCACAGGATTATCGCAATACCCAGCAGACTGAAACGGTGGTAGACATCAGTCAGCAGGAATTGCTTGAAATAAATCAGGCGCCAGTAAATGTTGATCAGCTGATGCAGTCTATTCGGGCAGATAGCAACATTAGCGTACAGAGTAATGAGGCGGCTCGGACTTTAAGAGATATTCCGGGGCCGACCGAGCCGGAAGATGCCAAAAAGCCCAATATCGTAAAACGACTCTGGTATAAGCTGCGCCCACCACGTCAGATCATGATCGCCAGCACACCCCGGATCAGTGCTGAAGTCATCATTATGAATGGGAATGGTACCGCCGAAAGCAATGGAGTGCTGAATCGTAGATATGAGTCTGAAGCTTATAATAATTTAAGCAATAATATCCGTGCCAAACTGTCCAGTTTTACGCAGGAATCCTTTGAGGATTTTTCTTCGGCATTGCCCCAGTTACGCAACCTGTCCAAGCAGGCAGCGCAGGCAGTGGGCTATTATAATGCCGAGTTTAAGTTTGAACGAGTGTCGGATAGTCGCGTAAGAGTCCGGGTGACACCCAATGAGCCCGTACTGATTAGCAGTCATCAAGTGGAATTTACCGGACCCGGGGCAGAGCAGCCACAATTCCAGGTTATTGGTCTTTTACCGGAACAGGAAGAAGGTGATATTTTCAATCATGGTGCCTATGAAACCACCAAAGGCAGGATTGTTGAGGCAGCCAGTCATAATGGTTATTTCGATTCCTTTTGGCGCCTGCATGATGTATTGATCAAACAGCCGCAAAATACAGCGGATGTCAATCTGCGCTTTGAAACCGGTGAACGCTATAAGCTGGGACAAGTTGAATTCAGAATGAGCGATCCTGAAAAAGAATTTCCGTTGGATCCAGATATTCTGGAGAGTCTGGTGACTTGGAAAGATGGGGCTGACTATGCCTTCTGGCGTGTCAATAGCCTGGCCAACAACCTGACCAACTCGCGTTATTTTAACTATACACTGGTTGATGCGATACGTCCTGATCCGGTGGACAGAGAGCTAGAACTGGCTCCTGATATTCAGAACCTGATTGAACAGCAGAAACTGGAAGAGGATGGTTCTACTGCGAATGTTCCTCAAAAACCGGCTAATTCTCCTGAAGTCACGCAAAATGTCGTGGATGAAAGTCAATTTGCTGGTATACAGGATCAGGAAAATCCGAGTCTTATGAGCTTGCGTGTGGAGCAGAAAAGCAAGGAAAATGAGCAGGACCGTTTAAAAGCACAGGCACGTGAAGAGAAGAAAGTTCCGGTCATTGTGACTTTAAATGCAGACCGCCTGAATAGTGCTGAAGTCGGTATCGGTTATGGTACAGATACTAATGTACGCTTACGTGGGCAGTATCGCCGTGCCATTGTCAATAAACGTGGGCATTCATTTGACGCCAACCTTGAGCTTTCCGGGATCCGCCAGTCAGTTGATGGCCGCTATAACATTCCATATCATCATCCTCTCAATGACTATGTCAGTATTGTGGGCGGGTATGAACGTGAAGAGCGGGAAGATGTCGCTCAGGATACAGGCCTGTTAATTGAGTCGGCCGTACTAGGCGCAGACCGGCTTATTAAAAATCCGCTGGGGAATTGGCAGCAGGCCTTTGGTGTGCGTTATCGTCTGGACCGGCTGACACAGGACGGTTCGGTTGACTTTAACCAGATTCCAGAAGCTTTTAGATTTAATTCCGCTGCTGAGCAGCAATCTCTTCTGTTTGGTTATGAAGTGTCACGCACGGAGAGTGACCGCCGGATTAATCCGACCAAAGGCTTTAAGCAGATTTATAAGGTTGAACTCGGTAGTGAGGCTTTATTGTCTGATGCCGATATGGCCATCCTTAATGCGGGCTGGCGTTTTATCTATTCATTGGGAGAAAATGCTGACCATCAATTTGTTGGCCGTGCCGATCTGGGCTATATTTTCACAGAAGATTTTGCCAAAGTGCCTTATAACCTGCGTTATTTCAGTGGAGGCGATCAGACCATTCGAGGTTTTGATTATAAGAGTCTTTCGCCTGAAATTGATGGCTTTAAAGTAGGGGGGCAGGCTTTAGGTGTAGCCTCACTTGAATATAATTACCAGTTCAGGGAAGGCTGGCGAGCTGCAGTCTTTGCAGATGCCGGCAATGCCTATAATGAGGATTTTAGCAATCCGACTGAATATGGTGCGGGGTTGGGAATTCGCTGGGCCTCACCGATTGGCCCGATTCGGGTTGATGTTGCAACCGGATTATCAGATGACAGTCATCCAATCCGACTGCATTTCTTTATTGGCTCACCGTTATAAAACATTCATTTTTTTAAAAAGATTTATTTGGGTACGTTATGGTCGAAAACCAACCACAGCCGGAACAAGAACAACCAAAGAGAGTGCCAAAGCAGCGCCGTATATTGAGAAGTATCCTATTGTCGGTACTTTTCTCTATCATTTTTTTGCTCTCTGTTCTGGCAGTTCTGTTTTCGACTAATCAGGGCAGCAAGTTTTTGCTGGAACAGGTCATGCAACGCCAGCAGATTATTCATTATGAATATGAAGGCGGGAATTTATGGCGTGGGATCATTTTAAAAAATATCCTGGTCAGTCTGGAGGCTGTAGATGTCAAAATTGACCGGGCTGATGTTACCTTGGGCTGGCGTGCGATACTCAAAAAGGAAATCCATCTCAATAACGCAGATGTGACGCATTTGCAGGTGATTAATAAAGGTCCTTCCAGTAATGAGCCTTTTAAGTTTAATGCAATCCGTCTGCCTTTTGAGTTGCGTGTCGATCATCTGCTGCTTGACCATCTGCTAATTAAAACCCAGACCACTGCGGTGGATGTATTTAATATTGAATTAAATGATGCCTTATGGTCCGGAACTGAACTGAATTTTGAAGATTCCCGTATGGATATGGGGTATCTGTCGGTACGCGAAGCGAGCGGAAAAATGCAGTTTGAAGGCAAGTACCCACTTGATGCTCAAGGTATTGTAAATCTGCCTGCGTTAAGAGAAAGCCTGAATGTCCATGATATTCATCTACGGGCAAGAGGTACGCTGGATACGATTCAGGCCGGCGTTGCCACGAATACCCCTGATCTGCTGACCGGATGGGTAATCTTGCATCCGATGCGCCCTCATGTACCGATGAAAGGTGAGCTGAAGTTTAAAGAATATCACTGGCCAATTCTGCCTGAACAGAAGCTGTTTACTCAGGATGGTATTGCTGAATTTAATGGCAATATTGAACGCCTGAATTTAAATGTGCGCACTGACCTGAGCGGAGAAAATATTCCGCAAGGTGAATATAATGCGGTGATGCATACCGATCTGGTCAATCAGCTTAATATTAGCGACCTGAATGGACAGCTCATGAAGGGTTCAGTCAGTTTGGCAGGAACTGTGGGCTGGTCAGACCGGGTGGATTGGGATTTAAGCGGTCGTATGAATGGGATTGATCCCAAGCATGAACGTATTCCACAAGTACTTCAGGATTTTTTGCCGCCTAGTCTGGATGGCAAGATAGCCTCTGCAGGTCATCTGGAAAAGGGTATGCATCTGACCGCTCTGGTCGATTTTGACCGCTATGAAAGCTGGAAGATCAAGCTGGATCAAGCTCCACAAAAAGCTAACAAACCGGAACCGATGCTACTGGATGTTGCCTGGAATAATATTGATCGTGCTGTCCCTTATATTGGCTGGCTGAGCAGTGACTCAGGGGATGTCAAACTGGCACTACGAGAAGGTCAGCAAAACATCCATGTGGCGACCAAGGTGAGCAGACATGACGACGGCGTGCTACCGCCAGGAATGTATCGGGCGCAGCTTGATCTGAAAGATAATATTCTGCGAGTGCCAGACTTTAATTATGGTGCTGATGCACAGGCCGGCAGCTTAAGCGGTAATGCGGTCATTGAGTTGCCGGACGAAAAACGTCAGCTGAAATGGAGCGCCGTATTAAATGCCAAGGGGCTGAATACACAAACGATTGCTGCGGCTTCACCCATTGACCGTTTAAGTGGTCAAATCAAGGCGAATGGCTATGCGCAACCAAATCAGCAGATTATTAAAGTAACGGGTGTGGACTTAAGCGGCAGACTGGCTGATCAAAATGAAACCGTACATTTAAAAGGAACCAGTGGAATTGCCCTGTTATTCCATAATGAAAAAGCCGGCGGCGGATTTAAAGGCTATGCGATGAATTATAATGGTTCATTAAGCAGTAGCCAGTTAAAAGCCAGCAAAGGGATGCTTAAAGTACGCCTGTCTGGAACGCCGGATATGTTGCGTATCGCAGAGCTACGACATGATGGGATCGCCGGGAAAATCAATGCCAATGGTCGCGTTCATCTGGCTAAAGGAATTGGCTGGGATATTAACGCCTCACTCATACGTTTTAAGCCACAATATTTTAATGCCAAGCTGAAAGGCGAGATTTCAGGCAACATCCAGACCCGTGGGCTGTGGTCAGATCAGCTGAAACGTATCCAGATTCAGCGTTTGAACCTGGCTGGGATATTAAACGATAAACCGGTTCGGGGCACAGGTAATCTGGCGGTCATTATTAATTCAAATCAGCGTGGCTTTGTACCGGAGCAGTTTGAAGCCAATAACCTGTTTCTGTCTTATGCCAGCAACCAGATTCAAGCGACCGGCAATGCGCAGAACTTGCAGTTAAAAGTGAATGCACCCGCCTTGTATGAGTTATACCCAGGCTTGAAAGGCCGGGTACAAGGTTATATTAATATGCAGTCCCAGCCGCGTTTGCAGGCCTCAACCAATCTTGCGATTGATAATTTAGCCTTTAAGCGACTGTTCAGTGTGCAGCAGGTTCGGGTGCGCGGTCAGCTACCGACTTCACAAAACACACCGACTTTATTAACTGCAACCATGGAGCGCTTACGTAGCGGATCACGGGAAATTGCTCATGGAGAGGTTTCTCTGGCGGGTACCCGTTCTGCACATATTTTAAAGGTTCGGGCAGAAAACCGCCTGTCAAAATTCTTTATCCAGCTGGCGGGTGGTTTTAATGCGCAAAATAACTGGTTGGGCCAGATTCAAAATGGTGACTTTGACTCCTTAAGAACTCATCTGGTGCAACGTCAAAATGTAGCGGTGATTTATAATACTGCTCAATCTGATCTTTTCATTGGTGCCCATTGCTGGATGAGTCAGCAAAGCCAGTTGTGCTTTGATCAGCCTGTTCGGGTGAATCCAGCGCGAGGCAATGTCTCTTTTGTGACCAAAAACCTCGACCTGAATGACTTTAGTGCCTTCTTGCCTGAAGGCTTGGCTCTGACCGGTAAAATTAACGGTTATGCCAAAGCTTCATGGGCTAAAAATGCCAAGCCAAAAATTGATGCCCGTCTGGTCACCCGCAGTGGTGTGGTCGGACTGTCTTCTGAAGATCCGGAATATCTGGGTTCGACCCTTCAGTATGATGAAGTGGGGCTGATCGCCAAGAGTGTTGCCGAGGGTTTACAGATTCGTCTAGATGTGAAAACGCCGGATATTGGTACGGGTTATGCCAATGTCATTATTGATCCGTATCAGGACAGTAAGCCAATGCGTGGTGAGATTGCCTTTAATCAGGTGCAGCTCAAAGTGTTTAAGCCATTTGTTCAGGATATCCGAAATCTGGAAGGGATTTTATCCTATGCCGGTAAGGTGGGCGGCACACTAAGAGATCCATTACTTGAAGGCGAAGTCCGGGTGAAAGATGCTGCCATCAGTATGATTTCCTTGCCGGTGAATCTGACCAATGTCCAGCTTTATTCATCCATTCGCCAGAATAGCGCCACTATTAATGGTGCATTTAATAGTGGTCGTGGAGCAGGGACACTGACGGGTTCGGTTGATTGGAAAGGCGATCCGCGTGTTCAGTTAAAGCTGCAAGGGGAAAATCTGCTGATCCGTCAGGCACCGCTGATTGCTGCAGTGGTTACTCCTGATTTGTCCTTGGACATGTATCCATTAAATAAAAAGCTCAGCCTGCGTGGGAAAGTAGAGGTGCTACGTGCGCTAATTTCCATGCCAGAAGCCTCTGAGCCGGTGGTGGGGCTGTCTTCTGATGTGCGCGTTGTGCATGAGGGAGATGATCAATTGGCCATTTTAAATGCGGCACGTCCATGGGATATTCGAGCAGATGTTGCAGTGTCTTTAGGTGATCGGGTCATTTTCCAAGGCTTTAATAGCCGGATTCCACTGGCAGGTCGGGTTAATTTATCTCAGCGTGGTCTGGAAACAGCAATGCGGGCCAATGGTGCAATTGGGGTATCACAACGGGTGAAGATTGAGGCTTATGGTCAAAGTCTGGACCTGACCCGTGCTATTGCCCGTTTTAATGGTGAGTTGACAGATCCGACTCTGGATATTGATGCCAATAAAACTGTACAGGGCAGCACCGTGGGGGTGCGTGTAACCGGTACGGCATCGAGTCCAAATATCCAGATTTATAACGATGCGGGCCTGTCTGAACAGGAAGCTCTCAATGCCTTGATTACCGGGCGGATTAATGAAGGTGCCTCCAGTCTAAGCCAGGCGGAAGGCTTTAGGTCTGATGTTAACAATACTATTGCTGCGGCAGGGATCAGCTTGGGCTTAGGTGGTACCCGTGCATTAACCAACCAGATTGGCCGGAGTTTTGGTCTAAGCGGTCTGGCACTGGATGCGGAGGGTACAGGTGATGATACGCAAGTATCGCTAACAGGTTATATTACGCCAGATCTTTATATCCGTTATGGGGTCGGGGTATTTACACCAGTCAACAAATTGACTTTACGTTATCAGGTAAACCAGCGTTTATATCTGGAAGCGAGTCAGTCTCTCGAACGGGCCATTGACTTGTTCTATAACTGGCGTTTCTAGTGGTATGAAAATTTAAATCCTCATAAGCCTTTATTTTATATAATTTTTTATGGGTAATAATCTACATTATATTTTTAAGTGTAGACTATATGTAGACTGTTGAGTAATTTCAGGCTTAAAATGCAAGTGTCGAATTTGTAGATTAAGCTTGAAATGAAACTCAACAAGACTAATGTTGATGCTATTGGATTGACTGGAAAAGGGCAAGCCATCTATCGTGACTCAGACCTGATTGGTTTTGCAGTCCGAGCCACCACTAGAAGTAAATCCTATATTGTCGAGCGCCGGCATGCTGGAAAGTTATTCCGTGTGACGCTAGGTAAGACTAATGAGATTACACCTGCAGAAGCTAGAAAAAAGGCTCAGTCTATTTTGGCTGACATTGCCAATGGTGTTTTTGAGAAGAAAAAGGATGCTCTAAATAATGAAATGACCTTAAGTCAGGCATTTGACCTTTACTTAAATCAGCGAAAATTAAAACCACTTTCAATCACTACTTATAATCACTGTATTGATACTTTCCTTTCCGACTGGAAAGAGCGACCTATATTTGAAATCAATAAAAAGGATGTATTCGACCGGTTCATTAAGCTAACTGAATATAGTCCTACTCAAGCCAACCTTACTTTAAAAATGTTCGGATCTATCTGGCGATTTGCCCAGGTGCATTGCTCTACGGATGAAAATCCAATCCTCAAGCACAACCCAGTTGATGTGATACCTGCAAAGCGCGGATGGAACAAGACGAAAGCGCGTACTCGTCACCTGGATGAAAGTAATATTTACACTTTTTACAATGCGGTGCTGAATTATTTCACTGAGCGTTCTTTATATGAAGATGCCTCTAAGAATGCTACCCGCGATCTGGTGCTATTCATCATGTATACCGGGTGCCGTAGAAATGAGGCCCAAACATTGAGATGGGAAAACGTAGACATCGAAAAGGGTTTGTTTGTATTTAAAGATCCGAAGAATGGTGATGACCACTTGTTGCCAATGGGTGATCACTTATTTGAAATTATCAAACAGCGTTACGAGCTGCGAAGAAACGAGTATGTTTTCCCGGGTTCCAACATGACTTCAAATGCAAAGCATATTGCAGGTGCTCAGGGTTTATTAAAAACCATTGGTGAACAGACCGGCATTCATATTTCACTGCACGATTTACGTCGAACCTTTGCGACGATCTGTAATAATCTGGATTATGGCCCATACACAATTAAGAGATTACTCAACCACAGGTCCGGTGCCAAAAATGATGTGACTGGTGGTTATGTGCAGGTATCACTCAAAAAACTACGGCTTGCAATGAATGACATTGAAGCCGTATATCAGGGTAGGCTCAACTGCTTTGATTAAGAGGCAAGTTGAGCTGTATTCATAACTGTCTGTCGCTCTTGGTAGGCCAGAACATCCGCTTTTTTGTAGGTAACACGTCGGCCCACCTTGGTATAGGGGATTCCACCACCTACACAGCGCAAGCGCTGCAAGGTATGGATGGAGCAGGAGAGATAAATTGCCACATCTTCCTGCGGAAACAATTGTTGATCTGATGCAGCAAGGAAGCGATCTAGACGCATATCTTTGTCTTGCTGCGACATTTCATTTAGCTTAATTCTCACTTTTCACCTCCATACAACTTTCCACATCTGCGATGGCTTGTTTTAGTTGCTCAGACTTGTAGTTGTCTGGCACATATTCTTTAGCCTTTTTAAGGCCGCCTAATCTTTCAACCAACTCATGACTTTCAACAAGGCGTTTTAGGTCATTAAGAAGAATTGAGAAATGCGGGTCATTGGTTGTATCAATTCCGTTCACAAGCCTAGTGGTAGCAAACCATCCAAACTTTTTCACAAACTCATTCGCTTTCATGGCAGCCCCTTACAACTTTCTTCTGGTGACTCCGGCAACCCAAAAAACTCATTCAAGGCCTTATCAAACTCACCATCAGCAATGAATTGATCCATCAGGTTTACTTGCTTATCGATCTCTAATTCTTCGTCGACAATCTTTTGCTGAATTTCAGTCATTACTTAATCCTCCAACCCTTCATACTCTGGATACTCATCATAAAAAGCATCATGAGGGGATTTACCACTTTCGAAATCTGGCATCCACGCCTCTTCATCCACATTGTCATGGCCGACATGCATATCAAATAAAGAAGCCAAAACATTGAACCAATTTTCTTTATTCATTGAGTTAGTCATTGGCTGGCTCCTGTGCTTCGATCATGGCTTTATATTCTTCAAAGTCGCAATTATTTGGATCAGTATCTGTAATTAGCTCTTGGATCTGACAAGCTAAACGCCACCATTCCATATTTCTAGGGTTTTTAGACTCAAAAGGGAATGGTTTTGATTTATCGCGCTGGAAGCGGTTTGCACTAGCCAGTAAATCAACCAACTGAATGGTCTGATCAATAATTTCAGAGTCAGCTCGACCTTCCGGCACCGCTTGGGCTTTGGCTTGCCATGCTACCCATTGAGCATTCGCATAACCAACAGCATAAGAATTATCTTTTTCCACGTAATCGCAAGATATTTGACGACCGTTATGGAATGATTCCCACCAATTTTCAAACGCTTCTCTTTCTTTCTGAATATCCATCACGCCACCTTCGCCAGATTATTCATCATCACAGCTCTGCGAAATTTGCCAGCCATGGCCCATTTCAAGTCATCAACAAAGCTTTTCCCATTGTTGAAATACTGCTTTAAAAACACTTCATAACGCCCGGACAAATAATCATCCAGATCATAAAATTCCTTTACCTCGTGGCGCTCAAAAGGGATTACGCCACGCTTTGTTGACCCGTTACACTCTTTAGTAATAACCATCAGGTTCTTTTTGAGTGTAATTTTATGGCCACCGCGCTCCAGCCATTCTAGGAATGCGGCTGATATACTGTTGGGTAGTCTCATGCTGCTTTCACTCCCTTGCTACGTTCAGCCATAAGCTTTGCGTAATACTTCTGACAGTGCGGAATCTTGTCTTTGATCTTCTGGATGATTGCCTCATCACGCTCAATAGTCACAGTGGTCAGACGTTCACGAATGTCGATAGCTTCAACCATATCGATCAGTTGCTCCCGATCATCCCAGTCCTTTGTAAGCTCAATAGGGGTGGGGAATAGCCAGAAATCCACCTCAGCAACTTGGCATTCATACAGCCACATGTACGCCTGCATCTGAACGTCATAGCCTGCTTTTTTAACCTTCTCCATGGCTTCATCAACAAAGAAAGGATGGGTGCTAATATCCCAGGTGCACTTAGTATCAATGATCAGTTTGCGTTCCAGATCCAGCACATCACACTCACCGGTGATCAGGTCATTGCTGACCCGGCCAACATGTTTTGTGAGCTTGCGAAATCGCATCTTTCCAGACATTTCAATTGCCAAATCCTCAAGCAAATTCCCTTTAGCCGTGTACTGATTGCCAGTGAATGAGCGGAATCCATAAAGGTCTTCTTTCACAATCTTGCGAATAGAGTTTTTGGCATCACTTGTAAGCACTTCGCTTTTCAGCTTTGGCGTACCAATCAGATTGCTCAAGGAAGAGCAGCGAAATAACTTCATGGCAGCACCTCCACAGCTTGACGTTGTACATCTGTCAGCGCGTATTCACTCAGCACATAGTCTTTCTCGAATGCGCCTGCTTTAACTTGCTCAAGAAGCACCGGAAACTCAGCATCTGGAACAGTCATTTTGGTTTCGATAGCACCAACACTTTCGTTATGGTCGATGTAATCAAAATCATTGGTTTCCACATCACGAACAATTGCCTGATCCGCAAGTTGTGCTGTCTGCATCTCAATTGAAAGTGGTGCCTGTTTTGATAGCAAGAGCTTAGTCACAGTCTTAAGAGCCATGGATTCAAAATTATCTTTCCAGACACCAGAACCATATTTGAATGACTGGCTGTATTTGCCCGCATGCTTTTTCACATCAGCAGTGCTCATGTAAAGCTCAGCAGTAAAGCCATTCAGCAACTTAAAGAAAGCCACATAACCAATTGCTTCACCCTGATTTGGAACTGTCCAGTCGAACTCATAGCCAAGCAGGGGATTTGCTGAAATCAATTGACCTTCAAATACTGGTGTTGCTGCAATACGTGCAAACTGACCTGAACGCTGTGCCAACTGAATAAAGCCTTTGTATCCCATCTGGAATTGAGCTTCTAAAGACTCAGACCACTTGCCTTGAGCATCTTTGAACTTGCGCTTGTATGGAACAATGTAAGCAAAGCCAAGATTGTTATTGATTGGTAGATCAAGCGTTGCTGCCATCATTGCCGCATTGATTACCGTTGCAGGTACTGCGCCTTTAAGCTGTGGCTGATTCGCTACCTGCATAACTGACGCAAGGAAGCCTTGAGTTTTCTTACCAAGCACTTCTTCAAATTTTTGGCGGATTTTTGCGTCTGATACATAAGCTTTGATCGACTTAGGATCATGCTCAGCAACCTGATTTTCTGTTTTTACTGGTGCATTCATCTCAAACCACCTCTTCAAATAGTTGTTCCGCGTACTCATTCACAAGACGCTGTAATTCTTTAATCTGCTCATCCGTCAGCGCAAATGTCTGACCTTCTTCAGCTTCAAAGTTCCAAACATCTAGTAAGGTCACAGGTGTATCTTTCACCACAAGCCAAGAATCAATATCAACTGGCTCGGCATATCGCATATCACCATTCTGACTACGCATTTGCGTCATCGTGTGAGGTAATACAGGCATTGAACAATCAGCCGTTGCCCATAGGTTTTCACCGATTTGACGATACAGACCAAAGGTCAGCACGTTATCTTCAATCGAAACATCCAGATCCACTTTGAAGCTCGGCAGGTCTGAGAAGTACAAATCACGTGTAAAATCTTCATTCACCTTGCAGCTTGTTACTCGAGTGCTATGCCCATCGCGGCACAGGAATAAAGACTGGTTTCCGATGTGGTGGATAGGACGCATTGCAGCACCACATCCACAGAATTGAGCGTAAGTGTTCATGCTTCCCCCTCATTCCATTCAAAGTCTTCACCAAGCTGATCAGAGTTATCTGTATCAACCAGAATCACA
The DNA here is from genome assembly GCF_006864105.1 of Acinetobacter sp. RF14B. NCBI lineage: Bacteria > Pseudomonadati > Pseudomonadota > Gammaproteobacteria > Moraxellales > Moraxellaceae > Acinetobacter > Acinetobacter sp. RF14B. The sequence continues at coordinate 25,058 of NZ_SMTB01000023.1, forward strand.
GAGATAATTTCCCAATCAGGCAGAGCATCAGAGGTTTTCTTGATTAACTCCGGTAGAGAGGTATCGCCATTCGAGATCATTGATGCAATCTCACTCATGGTAAAGCCATCTCCCAAAGTAGCTAAAGCGGCGTGATAGGCTTCACCTTCGCTAACCTCCTTGCGAATGCGCACTTGATATTTTTTAGTACTCACTTCACACCCCCAGCAATCGCAGCATTAATCTTTTCAATCTCATAACGATCAACGTATGCATTCACAACTTGGTCAAAGTGAGTGACATTGAGAATGTCTAGAAACTCAACTGAGCCATTATCCAAGCGGTAATCCACAAATATGTCGTATTCGCCAGCCTTTACTTTTGCGGTGCAGTATTCAAAGCAAGTTGATTTTTCAACAACATAAGACGGGGCAACGATTTCGATTTGCGGCTGGTCTAAAGACTCAGCTTGAGCAAAGCAGCCTGTTAGCCCGATGGCCAAAGCTGTATTGATTAATATTGGTTTTAGATTCATAATTCATTTACTCACTGTAGGGGTGGGTCACGCTCCAGGTAGTTGCCATCTACGCTGGGGCTTTTTTGTTGTTTCGATGAAATTATTAAACCAAAGGTATAAGCATAAAGCAAGAGAAAATTAAACCAAAGGTGAAATTTAGTTAAAATTAGGTTTAAATATTATTTGATAGACAAAACAAAACCCGCTCGAAAGCGGGCTATCCCTAGTGATTGCTAAGGGTAAATAGGTTTAATACTTAAACTCTCTATGGTGCTGCACAACAACCCCAATAATAGAGATTTCAATTTGCGTGGAATTGTAAGTAGGGAAGTCAGGGTTTAGTGGTACCAACTCAATAACATCCACACCATGCTCATTAATTCCAATAACGCGATATTTTTTAAATGTTGTCAAGGCTGAGCCGTGCTGAATCTCTTGAGCCACCACCAGGGACCCCGGAACAGGAGCTTTCGCTGCATCCACCACAATCTCATCGCCAGGTAAAAACTCTGGAGCCATGCTCATCCCATCAATAGTTAGTGAGAATACCGCCCTAGGGTCCACACCCTCATAACTTGTATATGTTTTGCCTTTGGGGTGAAGCCCATCATAAGCCACCTCTCTCCATAGGCCCGCTTGAACAAAATCGAGCACCGGAATCTCCCTTAATATCTTCCCTGTTGGCTTTACATTTCCATACTCCTGGGTAATGACAGGCTTGGCCTTTTCTACCTGAGCCGATATAGGTTCTCCACCAGTCATAAGCCACCCAATATCAACCTCAAGAATCCCAGCTAGCTTCTCCAAAGTATCTTTGCTTATCTGACCCTTCTTCCACTTCGATGGTGCTTGAGGGCTAAGACCAATCATAGTTGAAGCTTTCGACCATGAAAGTTTTTTGGCACTTAACGCCTTTTGTAAACGATCAACAATAGTTTCCATATCTACACACTTTAACCTTTGGTTAAATTATCAAGTAAAAATCGGCCGAAAGGAATCAACCATAGGTTGCATTAAAATGTAACTGGTGGTTTAATTAACCAAGTCTATATGGTTTAACTTAGGTTTAAATTATGAATCCCATGCAAAAAGCAATTAGTGCTGTAGGTGGGCGAACAAAAGCCGCAAGCCTACTAGGCATTTCCTATGTGGCAGTTCGGAAAATGGAAGAGAGAGGATCACTCCCTAGAACCGACTACACAGGCGAAACAAGTTACGCACAAACACTGGCTAGCAACAGCAATGGTCTTATCACAAGGGACTGGCTCATGGATAAAGCTAACCCCAAACACCACACCGTTGCTGCTTAAACCAATTATCAACAATTCAAAGCGTTACGAATACGTGAGATTTAACAAAGGATTCACAAATGGAATTAAGTAAAGAAGCTCAAGCGGCAATCTTTAAGATGATCAAGCAGACCAAAGGCATTTCGCCTAAGCAAATTGCAGAAGTCACTGGTGATTCACATAACACGATTTGCAATTACGCAAATCCAAACATGGAAAACCATATTCCAAGCTTGAAAAAGATCGAAGCAATCCAGTCTTTCACTCGCAGTCCTGAACTAATCAAAGTATGGGCGCATGAATTAGGGTTTGTTTTGGTTCCGGTAAGCTCTTCAGGTGCGAGTCATCGCGAATTATCAATTGTTGAAGCAATGCTTCAAACAAATATCGCTACAGGGCAGGCAACCAAAACTGTGTATGACGTCCTAGAGGACAGCATTGTTACGCCAAAGGAGTATGAGGAGGCTCATGAATATCTAAAGAAGATTCAGGAATTTGCAGCTGCCACAGATGAGGCTCTAAAGAAGGCTGCAGGCAAATATATCAATTCAACACATAAAGAAAAAGCCTGATGTACTAGATCAGGCTTTTCCGGTTGTTCACTAACTAACAGGAAAGTAAACATGAATATGATGACACAATTTAATCATAATCGAAATAGTATAACAAGCCTTGATATTTCAGAACTTGTTGGCTCTGAACATCATCACGTGCGCATTTCAATTGAGCGTTTAGCTAAACGCGGAGTAATTCAACTCCCTCCAATGCGTAAAGTTGAAAATATTCAATCACTTAGCCCAAACAGATACACAAGCGTTTATATCCTCACTGGCGAACAAGGCAAATTAGACTCAATTACTGTAGTCGCTCAACTTTGCCCAGAGTTTACAGCAGCATTAGTAAAACGCTGGTATGAACTAGAAAACCAAAACGCTGCACAACTCCCCCAAACTTTTGCTGAAGCACTTCAACTAGCAGCCGATCAAGCGCGCCAATTAGAACTTGCAGCACCGAAAGTCCAATACTTCGACACAGTAGTCGAACGCTCAACACTGCTAAATGCTACCCAAGTCGCTCAAAAGCTTGGTATGTCAGCTATGGCAATGAATAAGCATCTTGACCAACTCAATGTCTACAGTCGTGGCGTTAAGCGTGCACGTGTGTTCCAGCAATGGTTTATCGACAAAGGCTTAGGTGAGCTGAAACAGACAGAACTCGGCTTTTCACAACCAATGTTCACTACAAAAGGTGAGGCGTGGGTCATTGAAAAGTTAGTTGGTGAGGGGGTGGTATGAACAGAGCAGCACTACTTGAAACCGAATTACAGCGCCGGATCGATAATTTTCAAAAGGCTGTAGTGGCATTCACTCTCAATGAAACACTTGAAAGCGCACATCGTTTGGCTATTGCCAAAATTGAGTTATCCAACTTCATTATTGGGGCGAAGATATGAGTAATTTCATCCCTAATAGTTTCCAGTTGCCCAATGCTTTTGTTGATGAAGCAATGAAAAAGTTAAGTCCTACAGCAAACATGCTGTACATCGTTATTGTTCGAAAAACTCGTGGTTGGCAGAAAAATAAGGACGCTATCTCATTAACTCAATTTGAGGAAATTACCGGTCTATCAAGGAAGACTGTAATCAAGGCAACTAACGAGCTTATTGAGTTTGGTTTCGTGAAAGAGTATGCGCAAAAGAATGCCAAAGCAGCGAAATCTTATGCTCTAAATGATGGTGTATTTTCTACACTAGTAGAATCTCCACTAGTGGAAAATTTACACCGTACTAGTGGAAAAAATCCACCAGTTACTAGTGGAAAAATTCCACACACAAAAACAACTATTAAAACAACTAACCCAAAACAAGGGGTGTACTCAGAAGACTTTGAAAAATTCTGGGAATCATATCCTCGTTGTAAGCGTAAATCAGACAAGTCGGGAACATTTAAAACTTTTGAGAAATACAAATCAGTTGTGACTACTGAAACATTGATCAAAATCCTGAACGCTCAAAAACAAGATCAATCTTGGATTAAACAGGATGGTGAATTTATTCCAGCACCAACTGCATGGTTAAACCAAAAGAATTGGGAGAATGATTACTGGACAACTCAAGCACCAGTATTTAGTCAACCAGCACCAAACCCTCAAAACCTTCAAGCTGACATGGGGGACTGGTAATGATTGAACTTCACAGCAACTCAATCGAGCAATGTGTACTTGCTGCACTGATGACAGTTCAAAACTCACTTGAAACCGTGATGAATGATCTGGATGAAAACTGCTTCTACGCAAACCGTCATCAAGAGATCTACAAGGCCATTACCGACCTTGCCAACGAAAACAAGCCATACGATGTGGTATTCGTTGAACAGAAACTGAATGAGAAAAATTCACTGGTTGGTGTAAGCCCTGCTGAATACCTGATGACATTGATGGCAGATGCACCATCGAGTTTCTATAACCTTGAATCTTATGTTGCTGAACTCAACAAGCTGAAAGCACATCGTGAAGTTGAAAAGATGGGCCGAAGCATTCAGGAAGTGGCAAGAGACTTAACCGTGCCTGACGTGCATAACGCTGCTGAAAATATCCTGAACAAGGCGACCACTAATGAGAAATTGGAGAAGTCTAGTTTCACGTTTGCTGAAGCATTAAAACGCGCTGGTGATCAGTTAATCCAGAAAGCAGAGGCCAAGGCTAACAAGCAGTACACAGGCGTTAAATTCAACCTACCTCATCTGGACAACGTAGTGGGCACCATTCAGCGCGGACACTTTTGTGTGATTGGTGGTAGACCAGGATCAGGAAAGTCCACTCTGGCGCAAATGGTGGCGATTCAGACCGCTATGCAGTTCAAGGAAGCGGTACTGGTGGTATCTGCTGAGATGGATGTGGAGACATTTACCAATCGCTGTATCTCAGCACTGACTCAGATTCCATACGACAACATCCACAATGCTGACCTATACGACGGAATGATCAAGGAGTTTGCGGGCGCTCAGGATCGTTTTAGCAAGCTACCGATTCACATCGAAGACAAGCAAAAGCCGACCATTGCAGAGATTCACTCTTATGCACGTAAGGCCAAGCGTAATTACAAAAAATTAGGCTGCATCATCATTGATTACCTACAACTGGTACGCGATCCGACCAAGAAGGACCGCTACCAGGAGGTCAGTTCAATTAGTCGTGATTTGAAGGCGATGGCAAAGGAATTTGATTGTCCAGTTATCGCACTGGCACAGCTCAACCGTGAATCTGAAAAGGGCAAACGTCCAAAGGCATCTGATTTGAAAGAGTCTGGCCAGATTGAGCAAGACGCGGATCAGATTTTATTGGCCCATCCAATCGTGAACAGTGATGATGAAATGCCAAGTGGTATTACAGAAATCATTATCGCTAAAAACCGTCATGGCAAAAAAGGCGTAGTTCGGGTGATGGATCGTTTGGATATTTGTCGCTTTGCATCGGTACGAGTAGAGGAAAGCGCAGGGGGTGGGGTGTGAAGGATCTGCACGACAACCTAACAATCGATTGGCTTGAACAAACAAAAAATAAAGGTGGTTTAAATGAGTTGGCTCTTTTCGCAGGCGCTGGTGGTGGAATACTCGGATCGCATCTCTTGGGGTGGAACACAGTCTGCGCAGTTGAACGTGATGCCTACGCAGCACAAGTTTTGGCGCAACGACAAAACGATGGAATTCTCAAAGCTTTCCCAATTTGGTCTGACATTACAACTTTTGACGGAAAACCATGGAAAGGAATTATTGACGTTATATCTGGCGGATTTCCATGCCAGGACATCAGTTCCGCAGGTAAAGGTGCAGGGATCAATGGAGAACGTTCCGGTCTTTGGTCAGAAATGGCACGAATTATCGATGAAGTACGACCTCAATACGTGTTCGTGGAAAACTCACCAATGCTTGTTTCCAGAGGACTTACCCGAGTCATCAGTGACCTTGCCGAAATGGGGTATGACGCGCAATGGACACGTTTTTCAGCATCTAACTTTGGAGCGCCCCATCAGCGTGACCGAATCTGGATTGTTGCCCACACCCAAAGCCACAGATTCTCGATCGAGGACTTCACCAAGCGATTTTCTGCGCAAGTCACCAGGACTAGAAACAGTAGTCAATATGTGGCCAACACCGAAAGCGTCGGACTGGAACAAGCGGGGGAAAGTCAGTCCTCATCCTCGCAACGGTCTTGCGGGAGCTGTAATGAACTTTCCAACCCCAACTGCTTCAGATGCAAACAAGTGGAGC
>NZ_SMTB01000238.1:0-522 GCF_006864105.1 Acinetobacter sp. RF14B
AATCCAGATCAGTTCTTCGTACTAGTAGGACGTTTAATTTTCAGTGCTGCACTTCCATATATGGACAAATCCCTGACAAGCATTACCGGGAGAGGTTTCCATCGCATCACTCTCCTCAGGATTACATAAGATCATAAGTTGTGTAAGTTACATAACTTATGTAACTTTATAATTTCATCTTCCTGGCAAATCAATCCAGATCAGTTCTTCGTACTAGTGGAACCTGTAATTTTCAGTGCTGCGCTTCCATATATGGACAAATCCCTGACAAGCATTACCGGGAGAGGTTTCCATCGCATCACTCTCCTCAGGATTACATAAGATCATAAGTTGTGTAAGTTACATAACTTATGTAACTTTATAATTTCATCTTCCTGGCAAATCAATCCAGATCAGTTCTTCGTACTAGTGGAACCTGTAATTTTCAGTGCTGCGCTTCCATATATGGACAAATCCCTGACAAGCATTACCGGGAGAGGTTTCCATCGCATCACTCTCCTCAGGATTGCGTAAGTTATGTAA
>NZ_SMTB01000239.1:0-520 GCF_006864105.1 Acinetobacter sp. RF14B
GGGACATACGCCTGACTGCCGGTATGGCGCGAAGAAATAATGTTGTCGACGGAATAAATCTCGGTATGCCCGTCCTGAATGCGCATCGGGCGTAGCAGAAATTCGTTTTCCAGTGGCGAAAGGTGTAACGGAGCGGCTTCGAGCGGGAACAGATTGATGACCGGCACGCAGTGCAGACGGATATTATCGCTGTCAAACGGCAGGTCGTGAGGCCAGTTCTCGTTCAGCACCACGTCAATCTCAAAGCCGGTTATACCCTCCGGCCATGCAACCAGCTCCAGCCCGTTGAGTGCCACAAACATAAACTTCTCGCGGAAGGTGACATACTCCAGCAGCAACTGGTAGCCGCTGAACGCCGACTCGCCTTTTGGCCAGAGCCTGTCATTATCCTCAAAGCCCAACGGGGAAAAGTGTGCGTCAAGCGTCCGGCGATCCTGCCCCGGCAGACGCAACCAGAACTGCTGCGTACCAAGCGTTAAAGCCCGGTGCAGCGCACAGGCCACCGGACTGTCGGCATTGA
>NZ_SMTB01000240.1:0-513 GCF_006864105.1 Acinetobacter sp. RF14B
TTGACATCCAGCTTGAGTTCAGATTTATATACACATTATTGGAGAGCTGACTGGTGAGCTGGATCACTGGTCCGGTATGACTTTCACGATCAAATTCATCTGCATCGCTTTCCAGTGTTACCCGGCGGTCTTCAAAAAAGAAACTCTGTCCGATACTGGCACGTAAACGCTCCAGACCTTCTTCATTGAATAGGCTATAGCTGAGGCCGAGGGAGGCAAAATTATTGTCTTCCAAACGGTCATTACCATAAAAACGGCGTGCACTAAATAACTGGTCGTAATTGATCGAAGCTACTACGGAATCAAAGTTAGGTTGAGTCTGCTGGTTTTCATATGGCGAATAGGCATAGAAGAGGCGAGGTGTCAGGGTGTGTAGATAAGTTCCTTCTTTCTCAAAGATCAAGCCGGTATCCAGAGTGAACTGTAGAACTACAATTGAGCTGTTTTCACTGGATGCACTACGGTTTTGGGTTTTTTCATCATAGAAGGTATTGATGTTACGTAATGATGCTT
>NZ_SMTB01000241.1:0-510 GCF_006864105.1 Acinetobacter sp. RF14B
CGCTTAGCAGTCTCGACGATTTCCGCGGTTGATTGATCGATCAGACGATGATCAAACGCTTTCAGGCGGATACGGATTCTTTGGTTCTGCATGAGACCAGAGCTCCAATTATTTTATAGACGAAAATGATTACTCCTCGAACCCATTACGATTGATGGGAGAGTGTAATCGTTCTTACGTAGCCCCCCGATTGGGGGCATTGTTTGATAGCCAAAAAGAAGCTATCAGGGTTCATATCGAACCAGCCGTCATTGATGACAGGCCCGCGCATTATACGTAAATCTGGCGCTGACGCAAGCGCTGATTAGAAATTAAACATTCTTTCGTACTGTCTCGCAATTCTGTGTATCACGCCAATTCTCTTCATTTCTTTTATGGAAACTACGCGCATTGTTGCATAAACACCGTTTGGCGTGACTTCCGGGAAGCGTATGTTATGAGTTCATTGAAGGCGCACTCAGGGAACAAGAATGATCGCGATATGGATTTCAGCGTATATGCTGTTGAATG
>NZ_SMTB01000242.1:0-509 GCF_006864105.1 Acinetobacter sp. RF14B
CTCATATTCCTTACTAAAGTCATGTAAGAGAGCATTGACAGCCTTGAGGATAGACTTGCGCGTGATGATTCCTTGAAAAATCCCTTCACCATCTACGACTGGTAAGAAAGGTTCATCTACCAGTTTATGGAGGACCTCTGTGATGTTATAGTCTGGAGCGACAACTGCCACATCCGTCTTGGTCATATTGACGATGTCTGTCGTTGCCATCTGCTCATCCGTCAAACCTTGCTCCATTTGATAAGCCAAAATGTCTCTCAGACCAATGGTTCCGACAAAGCGTTTGTCAAAGGTCACAACAGGGATACGGGTATAGGTAATTTGGCTCAGCACCAAAATTGCATGATCAGCATTATGGGTATCAATCAAGGCTGCTAGATTCTCAGCAGGGGTAAGAAAAGTCTCTTCCTGCTCCAATAAAAATGCTTCAAATTCCTTGGCAATCATCGAGTAAACTCCTTGGACAAGCCCGGATAAACCTCATGATCACGTGTCAAAAAGTCTACTTT
>NZ_SMTB01000243.1:0-509 GCF_006864105.1 Acinetobacter sp. RF14B
CCTTTATATCTGTCAATAATCTTCTCAAGAGGAAAATGAATATCTGAAAGACTATTTTTCATTACATCTCTGATGCTCGTGAGTAGCGCATCGGCCTGGCTTCCAAAGATCCCTTTCAGAAGTACCATGTAAAACCACTGGCTAATTACTGAGCGTTCATTGTGGTTCTTATTCAGGAGATCAATCGTTGTATATAATGGATGTCCACTGGTTAGCTTTTTGTAAATCCAGTAGACCACAGGATGGACTGCATTTTTAGATATCAAAGACTGTGGATTGATGCCGAATCGCCTGATAAGAATAAAAGTCTCCTTGATACAGGATTTTATTTCAGACCATTGCTGTTGTATCTTACCGACCTCCTCTGAAGTGAAGTTTTTTACTTTGAACCGGACGTCAGAGTCAATAAGCATCAGGCTGGTTTTTAAGAACCAGTCTCTTTCAATATAAAACCCCATCTCGTTGTTCTGATAAATATTTTTTGTCAGTTCATCCAGTTCTCTTCTGAA
>NZ_SMTB01000244.1:0-508 GCF_006864105.1 Acinetobacter sp. RF14B
CCGCTTGTTTCTCACGCAGTTCTTCAGCAGCCTGCTGTTCCTTCATCTTGCGCTGTTCATCAGAACGCTTCGCGCTTGATTCCTGGCTTTGCATGCGTTTGTACTGCTCAACTACCGCACCTGAATCAACCATGACAGCGTCGATGGACGAACCACCGCCGCCTCCGGCTGAAGCTTCTATATTCTCATCGAACGAACTCCAGATCAGCGCCGCAAATAAGATGACATGCAGCACTGCTGAAATAATTATCGCCCGCTTGAGCTTGTCGTTTTGTTCGGTTGCCTTTGACACTCTCGGTTTCCAAAAACTGTTCGCCTGTTACCCGCTCTCTTTCAAGCAAGGGAAACGCAGATGTTTAGATAGGCTGCGTCATTAAACCAACCGATTTCACACCCGCACTATGTAACAAGTTCAGTGCTTTAATTATTTCATCGTAAGGCACATCTTTTGCGCCACCGATCAGAAAGACCGTTTTCGGGTTGGCCTTGAAACGGCTGGACACTTCCG
>NZ_SMTB01000245.1:0-505 GCF_006864105.1 Acinetobacter sp. RF14B
TAGACGTACACGATCTTGAATCAGCTAAACGAGCTGCAGAAGCTATCCACAATAAAGGGGTAAAAAACACCGTTATCACGCTCGGTAGCAAGGGCTCGCTCGCATTTGATGGCAAAAAATTCATTCATTCGCCAGCGTTTCCAGCGGTCGTTAAAAATACGGCAGGAGCCGGGGATGCTTTTAACGGCGCTCTGGCATCAGGACTTGCGAAAGGAAAATCACTGGAATCAGCACTGTGTTATGCCAGCGCCTTTGCATCCCTAGCGGTGGAGACAAGCAATGCTTCCGACATGCCTGAACATGAATCTGTGATACATCGAATTCAGAGTATACATTATCAGCAAACTATTTTTACGCATTAAGAAGGGACAGAGAATGAATAACACCAAAAAATCACTAAAGGTGCTCTTTATTGGAGAATCCTGGCATATTCATATGATTCATTCAAAAGGATATGACAGTTTTACCTCAAGTAAATATGAAGAAGGTGCGACCTGGTTACTCC
>NZ_SMTB01000246.1:0-501 GCF_006864105.1 Acinetobacter sp. RF14B
CGCGACAGCTTTTTCCATGCCGATATGCACCCTGGCAACATCTTCGTAAGCTATGAACACCCGGAAAACCCGAAATATATCGGCATTGATTGCGGGATTGTTGGCTCGCTAAACAAAGAAGATAAACGCTATCTGGCAGAAAACTTTATCGCCTTCTTTAATCGCGACTATCGCAAAGTGGCAGAGCTACACGTCGATTCAGGCTGGGTGCCACCAGATACCAACGTTGAAGAGTTCGAATTTGCCATTCGTACGGTCTGTGAACCTATCTTTGAGAAACCGCTGGCCGAAATTTCGTTTGGACATGTACTGTTAAATCTGTTTAATACGGCGCGTCGCTTCAATATGGAAGTGCAGCCGCAACTGGTGTTACTCCAGAAAACCCTGCTCTACGTCGAAGGGGTAGGACGCCAGCTTTATCCGCAACTCGATTTATGGAAAACGGCGAAGCCTTTCCTGGAGTCGTGGATTAAAGATCAGGTCGGTATTCCTGCGCTGGTG